>CAMFLN010000063.1 GCA_945957305.1 uncultured Planctomycetaceae bacterium
TGCAGCCCCGCTAAACACAAAAGCGCGCTGGCTTTCGCATTCTTGCAGGACAAAAGCCGCATGTATTACATCGACCCACACATTCACATGGAGTCGCGCGTCACTGACGATTACGAGACACTGGCCAAGATGGGCTGCGTCGCGGTTAGCGAGCCCGCCTTCTGGGCTGGATTTGATCGCGGCAGCGTCGACGGCTTTCGCGATTACTTTCGGCAGCTCACTGAATTCGAACCCAAGCGCGCCGGCTGGTATCGTGTGCAACATTTCACCTGGCTATGCATCAACGCCAAAGAGGCCGAGAACGTCAGCCTGTCGCGTGAAGTGATCGCCATGATCCCCGAGTTTCTCGATCGACCCGGCGTGCTGGGGATCGGCGAGATCGGCCTGAACAAGAATACGCGCAACGAGTCGATCATATTTCTCGAACACCTGGACCTGGCGGCGAAGACAAACGAACAGATTCTCATTCACACGCCCCACTTGGAAGATAAGTACAAGGGGACGCGGATGATTCTGGACATGCTCTGCGACGATCGCCGCTTGGAGCGCAGCCGGGTGCTGGTCGATCATGTCGAGGAGCATACGATCCGCCCGGTGCTCGAAGCGGGCTTCTGGGCCGGTATGACCCTCTACCCCGTCAGCAAGTGCAATCCGCAACGCGCAGTCGACATGGTCGAGATGTACGGGCCAGAGAGGCTGCTGGTCAATTCGGCCGGCGACTGGGGACCGTCAAAGCCGACGGCCGTGCCCGACTTCATCATGGCGATGCGTCTGCGCGGCCATCCTGAGTCGCTGATTCGGCGGATCGTGTACGAGAACCCGCTGGAGTTCTTCAGCCAAAGCCGCGGGTTTCAATTCACGCCACCGGAAGTAGCGGAAGCGGCAGAGTTGTAGGGCAACATTGGCCAAGAAGACTTGGCAATTGATCCGCAATGAGCATTGCCCAGATCGCCAAGCGTGGCCTCAGGAGTCTGCCCTCTTCACTGCCCGCAGCCCTCTGCCTGCCGCCGACTATTTAAATTCCATATTGCCGCAGCACGAGGTCGCAGACGTCCGTATCGGCGATGGCGTTCCCCACCAACACGCCGCGCTCGGACGAAATGATCACGCCGCGCTGAAATTCTTCCCGCGCGGGCGCCCCGTGTGATCCGCGCACCAGTGTCGCGTCGAGCGGAATGCCCGGCGCAGGTCGCATTCCCGGCCCCGCGCCACCAGTGGGACCTGCTGCTGGGCCGGCGCCAGGTGCTGCGCCCGCCGTCGGCGCACTCCCTGCTTCCTTCATTTTCGCCGCCAGGGCCGCCATCATCTTCAGTGTCGCGGCATCGAGAAACATCTCCACCGGATCGTAGCCTGGCTTCTGATGGATATCGACCGTGCGGGCGAAGGCCGGCGCCTGCGCATCGTCGAGCCAATAGTAATACGCCTGCCAACTGTTGGGGCTGGATATCAAAACGACCTCGCCGGCGCGATCGTGATCCAACCCGTAGCGTTGTTTATCGTCGCCGGTTAGCACTTCGTCGATTCCTTGCCGTCCGCGAAACAGATCCGCGACGCGGGCGATCGTTTGCGGATCCTGGTCGCGCACGAAGATGTGCGAAAGCTGATGATCGACCAGCGCCCAGGCGGCGCTTGCCGCCAGGTCTAAATGCTCGCCGTCGTCGCGCTTTTCCACGGCCAGCAGGCCTGCCTCGCGCAGCACGCGATTGGGATAGGTCACATGATCGACCGGCACGATGGCGTATTCGCTGGCGACCAGATACAGCGGATCACGTCCGGCGTAAACTTCGCGCAGTCCTGTAAAAAGCCGGCCCAAAACCTCGTCGAGCGCGGCGAGTGCCTGCTGCGCCTCGGGGCTGTCGGGCCCCGTCTTCTGCGCGGCGTAGTCCAGGTGTGGCAGGTAGATGTAAAAGAAGTCGGGCTTGTAGGCCCGCGCCGCATGCAGGGCCGAATCGACGATCCACGCGCTCGATTTGATGTTCGCGATCGGGCCCCAGAAATGTTGCAGGGGAAAATGACCCAGCGCGTCGCGCAGCTCACCATACAGCTCGGCGGGCTTGGTATAGCACCACAGCGATTCACTGCCGTCAGGATTGTGAATCGGCGCGGGCGTGCAGATGTAATCGGCGCCGCAGCCCTTACTGTGCAGCGGAAACCACACGGCGGAGGTGATGCCGGGATCGCGCTCGTGCAACAGATCCCAGATCTGTGGCCGCTCGATACATTCATTCCACGCGGTCCACATTTCAATCTCGCGCTTGTCGCGATAGTAGAAGCCGTTGGCGATCACGCCATGCTCATTCGGCAGCGCGCCGGTGGTCATTGCGGCCTGCACAGGGCAAGTGACGCAGGGAAAGCTCGGCACTAGTGTTGCCTCTTCCCCCTGCGACGCCAGGCGGGCGAGGTTCGGCATGGCAGCAATATCGCGGGCACGCAAACCGGGAATCGACAGCAGCACAACCTGGTCAGACATGTTTCCAAATTTCCTGGAATGAAACTCTTCGTGGCGAAGGGCGTGCGACAACTCGCGCGCAAGCTAGCAGAGCGAGCTCTGCCGCGGCACGGTCTGTCTCGCCTACGGTCGCTCGCGATTATCACCGATCAGCGCTTGCTGGGCGAGAGACCCGGAACGGTCTGAATTTAGCGATTGTCATGGTTGCGCAAGCGAACCGCGCCAGCAGACTCGTGCTGGCTGTAAATCCTTGTCCCACATGGATGTCAGGGATAAACTACGTTTCACCAGTGCTCTCGTCGTGGTTCGCTACGACCTGCGTCAATGAGCGTGGAATGCGTAAAAGCTGAATGGATCGCCGCCGCTTTTCGAGCGGTTGAACAGAAAGGAAGTTGCCAGATGTCCAAGATTACTTTGACCGCGTTGGCCTTGATCATGCTCACTGCGGCGTCGGCCAGCGCCGACATCTACCGCTTTGATGCGCCGCAAACCACTTTGCCGATGCAATATCCGGTGTACGCTCCGACCACGGTGGCCCAAGTCGCGCCGCCGGTTGTGGTGCAGCCTCCGGTCGTGGCCCAACCCGCGGTCGTGGCTCAGCCTCCGGTCGTTGTGCAATCTCCGGTTGTCGCGCAGCCAGCGATTGTCCCGGCCCCCGTGGTCGCTCCTGCTCCGGTGGTGACGTACTACGCTCCGGGCCCGGTGTATTACGCTCCGATGCGTGCCCGGACGATCGTCCGCCCCTGGGGCGCTCGGACGGTATACCGCTATTGGTAAGCGATTGGACAAAGACCACCGTGCGATCTTGCGGGGATCGCACGGCGTGCGGATTCGTCGGTTCCCCCATTGCTCGGGGATGAATCGTCGTCTTGAATACGTCGCATGAAACCTGGTAAACGTTCTGCGCCGAATCGGTCCGCGGAAGTACCGCAACGCCCGCCGCAAAAAAATCGCGTGGCATTAGGGTTGTCGCCGCGCGTCTGGCAGTTAATCGGTGGGATCTTTCTTCTCGCCGCGGTATGGGTCGTCTATCGCCCGGCCCTGGATGCGCCGTTCATCTTCGATGACGGCGCCACGATTCTGCACAATTCGTCGATTGTGCATCTGTGGCCGCTGGTCAGTGCCACGGACTATGCGCCGCTGCAGGCTCCGCCTGAGGCTCCCGTACATGGTCGACCGTTGGTCAATTTGACCTTTGCAATCAATTATCATTTCAACCAGTTGCAACCTCGTCCGTACCGAGTGGTGAACATTTTGCTGCACGTGGCCAACGCCCTGTTGCTCTGGGTGTTGGTGCGACGGACGCTGCAACTTCGGTACTTCCACGAGCGCCTTTCCGCGGTTGCAGAGTCGCTGGCCTTTGCCGCGGCGCTGGCCTGGGCGCTTCACCCCTTGGCCACTGAATGTGTGATTTACATCACGCAACGTACCGAGCTGATGATGGCCCTGTGCTATTTCGGGAGCATGTACGCGGCGTTACGTTACTGGGAAGCTGCGGGGCGCGGCCCACGTTCCCTGTGGTGTGGCGCGGCGATCGTGATCTGTGCGCTGGGAATGCTGTGCAAGGAATCGATGGCCACGGCACCGGCCGTGGCGCTGCTGTTCGAGCGGACGTTCATCGCGGGAACGTTTCGCCGCGCACTGCGCGACTCGTGGCCGTTGTACCTGGGGCTGATGCTCGCTTGGACACCACTCGTGGCGCTGAATTTTCATGGCACGCGCACGCCGATGGTGGGATTCAATCTCGGCGTGAGCGGTCCTGCCTGGTGGTTAACGCAGGCCAAGGTTCTTTTGTTGTACCTCAAGCTGGCTGTATGGCCTTGGCCGCTTGTCATTCATTACGAAATGCCGTTTCTGGAAAGCCTCGGTGCAGCATGGCCCTGGGTGCTGGGCGCGGGAATACTGGCGATCGGGGCCATCGTGCTCGTAGCGCGAGGCGCGGCGGCGGGATTCGTGATAGCCGGAGTCTTCGTGCTTCTCTCTCCCACGCTGGTTGTGCCCATCTCGACCGAGGTCGCGGCCGAGCGGCGCATGTACTTGCCGCTCGCACTATTGATCTCCTGGGCCGTGGTCGTCGGCTACCAGGCCGTCGTGCGCTTAACTGCGCGAGCGACCGACACTGCAGACCCGCGGCGTCGGTGGTCGCCTCTGTTGCTGACAGTAAGCGGAGTGTCGTTGGTTGCCATGATCTATGGCATGCTCAGCACCGTGCGTGCCAATATCTATGAGTCCGATCTGCGACTGTGGAGTGACACCGAGAAATATCAACCTGACAGTGTCACTGTCCACATCAATCTGGGGCTCGCCCTGCAACAAGAAGGTCGTTCTGCCGAGGCGATCGAACATTACCATCGGGCGGTCGCACTGCAGCCGGATTATTTCTTTGCACATTACAAGTTAGCTCATGCTCTCGAGGCAGCGGGACGCACGAATGAAGCGCGCGCAGCGTTCGCCGAGGCCTCGAAGTTGCGTCCCGACTTTGCCGCCGGCCACTACGACTTGGGGCGATTGCTGCAATTGACCGGTCAATTGCAACAAGCACAGGTAGAATACGACGAAGCATTGCGGCTCTACCCGAATTTCCCGAGGGCTCGCTTTGCGCTAGGAACATTGTTCGAAAAGATGGACGATCCTGACTCCGCTCAGCGCGAGTACGAAGAGGCATTGCGTTTGCATCCCGATTTTCCGGCCGCGCATCGTAACTTGGGGATCATGTTGGGGCGGTCCGGACAAGTGGAAGCGGCGCTCGCGCATTTCGAGGCAGTGCGAAAACTGGCCCCGTCGGTCGACGCCTTCTCCAACCTGGCTGTCGCTTATTCACGGTTGCAACGTCCCACTGAAGCTTTGGCGGCCGCGCAAGCGGCGTCTCAGATGGCCCGTGCCCAGGGACAAACGGCTGATGCCCAGCGACTCGAACAATGGGCAGCCCACTACCGCCGGTCACTAGCCAGCGGGGCAGCAAGCTCGTCGTCCCCCGCCGCTGCTCCCGCGGCCAGTTCCCCGCCCCCGAATACTGAGCCGTAACCGAGGGCGCTACACCCGCACGCCGCGATAGTTCGTCGTGCGTGGCTTGGCGCGACGCATCAAGTCTGGCAGCGCTTTGTCGTGACCCAGAATGACGAAGGTGTCCCCCGCGGCCAGGTCTTCGGAAGGATCGGGGGCGCGCACGACGGTTCCATCACGGCGCTTGATCGCTACCACGACAAACCCTCCTTGGCCGCTGACTTCCACATTGCCCACTTTCTGTCCTACCAGCGGCGACTCGGGCTTCAGTTCGATCTCGGTCAACTCCAGCCCGATGTGGCGCAGTTCTTCGTTCAGGTGCGCGTTGCCCGTCGCTTCGAGCAGCATGTCCTCGGCCGATGGCCTGACGATCATGTGGGCAATCTTGGTGGCGCCGATCAGGGCGGGCAGCACGACGCGGTTGGCGCCCGAGCGAATCAGCTTTTTCTCGGTCGACGGCGATTCCGCCCGGGCGATGATCTGAATCGTGGGGTTCAAGTCGCGCGCCGTCAGCGTCACAAAGACGTTGGAAGTATCGTCCGAAAGGACGGCCGCCATGACGCGTGCCCGCAGGATGCCGGCCGCTTCGAGCGTGCGTTCCTCGGAGGCATTTCCCAGCAGCGTCAGATAGCCCATGGCCTGGGCTTCGCCAATGCGACTCTCTGAGGAGTCGATAATGACGAACTGCTGGTTCGCCGCGGCCAGGTCGCTGGCCAGCATTTGGCCGACACGCCCGTAGCCACAGATCAGGGTATGACCGGAGAGTTGTTCGATGCCTTTGGACATGCGACGGGTTCCCAGAACTCGATTGATCTCGCCCTCGGCGAGCATTTGTACAAATCCCCCCACGAAGTAGATGCCGGACGAACAGCCGGCAATGATCACGGCCATCGTGAAAATCTTCAGGTTGGGATGGTCGAGCGGCTTGGCCTCGCCATAGCCCACGCCGAAGACGGTGATGACGACCATGTAGATGGCGTCGAGAAACTGCCAACCGGCGATCATGTAGCCGGTGACTGCGACAACGCAGGTCAGCCCAAAAAAAGTCGCCCCAACAATGATGCGGCGCATCGAACTGTTCATACGCGCGCGGCGGGCGAAAACTTTTAGGAATTCGGGCGGAAACGAGTATGAAGGTCCTCAAGCAAATCTCGCGCCGGCGGGCGAACGGCGCTGACAAGCGCGCCGCAAGTCGTCAACCTGCAAGTATTTCCACGGAGTCCCCTCGCCTAAAAATCGTAAACACCAACCCCGGTGTGCTTAATTCTCAGGCAGTGGGGGCACAGATCGCGGCGACGGCGACAGCGGAGCACGGGCCGTCCTGCGATCCTGCTGACGATTCCCTCTGGGCAATGTACGATTGATCATTCGCACTCTCGCCAGGCGACGCAAGTTCGTCCTGGGCCCCGCTTAAATCGCACTACGGAACCTGGTCATGACCGACACACCGTCCCCCGAAAATACGTCGCCAAGTCGCGCCGAGGCTCCCCCGACTCCCGAGGTCTTGAAGGCCGCCATGAAGGCTTTCAAGAAACGCCTGAAACTGACGCAGCTCGACGATGCCTCGCGGATTGGGCGCGGTCCCACCAGTTCCGGCGGCCATTCGGCAATCGCGGGCATCACCCCTCCGAATCAATATCCAAAGGCGGTGTGGGAAGCGCTGGCCGACGAGGGCAAATTGCGCCGCGCGGGACATGGAACCTATTCGCTCGCCTGAGCTCGCCGGCGAACCGCCGTCACGTCGAATAGATCCAGCGCCCCAAGAACATGGTCGGGATCAAGAGCAACAAGATCGCCGCCGCCCAGGGTACGCCGCGCACGGCGTAGCAGGCCACGGCGTCGAGCACGACCAGCGACAGGATGCATTCCTTCACGGCCATCTGCACACGCAGGGGCGAAGGTTCGACGATCGCCACGACCGGGCGGCGCAAAATCAGCAGCCCTAACAGCAGCCACAGGACCAGCCAGCGTTCGCCGATTTCCAGGGCAAAGAGCGGTACAAACGCCGCCGGCATTTGATCGTCGATCCACTGCGGAAAGCTGGCCAAGAGTGCCAGCCCCGCCCCCATCACGACGGTTGCCGCGGCCAGGTGCAGGCGGCGGCTCTCGCGCGCTTCGGTACGAGCAAACCAGGTGACGCCGGCAATGTAAACGCCCACACCGGCCGCGATTGTATAGTGCATCGCGTGCCACGGTCCAACGACCGTACTCGCGCCCAAGAGTATATTCAGCGTGCGGCAGCTCCCCATCACGGCCGGTGCAATCACGGTTCGCTTCAGCATGCGATCGTAGGCGACGATCGCCAGGGCCAAGAGCGTGGCGACAATACCGGGACGCGCCGACCCCGCGAGCGCTCCGGCTGACCAACCGAGTGCCACGCCGGCGCCCAACATCACGCCCCCTGTGTGCAAGGCCAAACCCAGGGGGATGCGGCCCGACGGCAGCGGTCGCCGCGGGCGCTCTTCGCGATCAACCGCAATGTCAAAGACGTCGTTGAGCACCATGCCCGCCGTGTACAGCAGGCAGGACGCCCCGAGCAGCAACAGAAACGCCCACCAGGGCGCGAGCGTCTCGTGCACCAGCAGATAGCCCAGGAAGATATCCGCCATGGCCGTGAAGACATTCGGCAGGCGAAACAGCTCGAGCCACGCACGCAAGTTTCTCGCCGGCGGCTCGTCCAGCTCGGGCACGACGGGTTCCGATTCCATGGCCATGAATGCGTCCGCCAAAGTTGCCAACGAATCGCGGGCAGCTTGCTACCGACTGAGCGCGATGCCCGCCTGGGCCAGCACGCCGGTCATGTAAGTGTAGGCCTCACGAGCCGCTTCGTCAGGCTGATCGATGTAGGGATAAAGTTCGACGGTGATCCAACCGTCGTAGCCAGTCGTGTGAATGGCCTTGAGGGTAGCCAGAAAATCGATGGCGCCGTGGCCGGGAATCAGGTGTCGATGGACGCGTGTCGAGGCAATGTCCTCGAAATGATAGTGCCGCGCGTAGGGAGCCATTTGTGCAACCCAATCCTGCGGATCCTCGCCGACGCAATACGCGTGACCAATATCAAAATTCAAGCCCACCCAGGGAGAATCGAGGCGCTCCATGAATTCCAGGAACTGGCCGAATCGCTCGATCATGAGATCGGGCTCGGGCTCGATCAGCAACCCCACTTCGAGCTTCTCGGCCAACTCGACGCAGGGCATCAGCTCTTCGTAAAAAATGTCGGCCGCTTCGCGCCACGTTTGCCCCGGCGCCAGCGGTCCGCCCGGCTCGGTCTGCAGGTTCTTCGCTCCCACCTCCTTGGCCAGCACCAGCGCGCGCTTCGTATGCTCGCGACGAATGGCGCGGTAGTTCGGATCGGGTTCGATCCAGGAGGGATGCCAGTACGGCTGCCGCGGGTCGGCCACCGCGTTCATCATGAAGCCGTTGACGTTCGAAACCTGCAAGTTGTGCTCTGCCAGGCAATCGCGAATCGCCTGCCGCCGCTCGGGCAATAGCCCCACGGGCCAGGCATGCGGTACATCGGCCAACAGCTCCATGCCGGCGTAACCCGTCGCCGCGATGCGGGCAATTGCTTCTTCGATGGGGAACTGCGTGTAAGCGTTGGAACTAAAAGCAAGTTGCATGGCAGGTGAGATCGTTGGAGAGAACAGGCGGGCAGGACGCAGCGGCGAACGTCGGGGTCACGCCAGGCGCGACATTGTTCGCCGAGGGGTTATTCTAGTCTAAGATTGTTGACCGGGGCAGAGCCAGTCCGCTGCCCGTTAACCGCTGCAGACACGAAGAGCATGCCATGTCGTCACGCCCGCTGGAGGATTGGGAAGATCCGGAACCGGACGAAGCGGACGATGCCGCGGATGATGAATATGTCTGCCCCAGCTGCGGAGCGGACGTCTACGAAGATTGCGAATGCTGCCCTCATTGCGGCGATTACATTACGCCGCGATCACGTTCGGCGTTGTCGGGGCAGGGCTTGTGGATGAAGCTCGTCATTCTAACGCTGCTCGCGGTATTCGCCCTGGGCATTCTT
>CAMFLN010000064.1 GCA_945957305.1 uncultured Planctomycetaceae bacterium
CGGGTATTGGTTCGAAGGAAACTCGTCGGCCAACGTGACGAGGTTGTCCCCCTCGCGCCAGGGAAACCCTTCGGCCACCAAATTAATCCCCTCGGTCGTGTTTCTGATGAGTGCGATCTCCTGGAAGTCGCAGTTCAGCAGGGTACTGCCAAGTTTTCTCGCCCCGTGCATTTGCGCCGACCAGTCGAGCCAGCCCGTATCGCCGTTGTCGGTCATGTCTTGGCCCCAGGCGGCCATGGCGGCGCGGGCTGGTTCAGACAGGGGGGCTACAGCAGCATGGTCGAAATATGCCCAATTCCGCGCGACGGGCATAGCTCGGCGCAGATCGTCCCAGGTAGCGATCGATGACATTATCTTGCAGGGCTGTGGAATCAGTACCAGTAAGTCGGCCAGTGCTTAAACGCCTCGGCATGAGCCTTGTCGGTGGCCTCGCGCGTGCCGGTCGGATCGTAGGTGGGACAACCTTTCAATTGGTCTTTGGTCAGGTGGACGAAGACTGAGGATTTGGCCCAGTCCACGCGATCGGTCGCCCGGGGGTCGACGAGCACCTTCTTGCCGGGCAGCCACTTGCCGGTATCCACGATCAAGTAGCGAATCTGCCAGGTGCCCTCGTCCACCAGGAAGTCGACAACGTTCCCCAGGTCTCCGTCCTGAGCATGGACGTGATATCCCTTGACCTCGCTGACGCTGCGGAGGTTCGCATCGCCGCCGGGAACATCTTGGGCGTCGGGGCTTAAGACCCCCTCGACGGGCCAATAGACGGGCCAGCCGTAGTACTTGGCCACCTTTTGTTCGTGCTGCCGGGAAACGGTCTCGTGAGCTTCGATTCCGGGGCTGCTTGCGACGTGCGCTCTCGTCAGCGTGACGTTCAATTCTCGCCTGGCCAGGTCTGCATGTCCCACCGAAGCCGGCGAAATCAATACCAGGCGGCCCGGCAGCCAGTGCCCAGTGTTCACAACGAAGTAGCGAACATGCCAGTGAATATCGTCAAAATAGATATCCGTCAGGGATCCAATATCTCCGTCCGTGGCGTGAATCGGCAACCCTGCCAACTCGGCGGTACTTCGCAGCATAATTTTCAATCTCCAGCAGTGGGCATGTCTCGTGCGACGCTCCATTGTATCGCCCGAATCCGGCCTGGCATCTAGATCGTCCCTCATTTGGTCGTTGTTCGGCCTACATTCCGCCGCTCGGGTCTTGTCCGGCGCGGCGCCGCAGGTCTAATTCATAGGTATGGGCGACAAACTCGACCGTTTCATGCATACCCTGTTTTCGTCGGCGGCCAATTACGAGCCGACGGCCTGGCAGCCGCGCTGTGACGTTTACCGTTCGCCGCGTGGTTGGTTGTTGAAATTCGAATTGGCGGGAGTCCGTCCGGAGGACATTCAACTTTCGCTCGCCGGCAGTCGACTGGTCTTGCGGGGCATCCGCCGCGATTGGACCGTCGAGGAGGGCGGAAACTGGTACTCGATGGAAATTTCTTATAACCGCTTCGAGCGCTCGATTGAATTACCGGCCGAGATCGAACACAGCGATATCAGCAGCGAATTCCGCGACGGCATGCTGCTGGTATGCTTGAAATCGACGTCCTGAGAATCGTAACGCTCACAGTTTGCCGGAAATCCTTGCATGACTGACGCGCCTCGTTCGACTGTCTGGCCGGTGCTACCGCTGAAAAGCAATGTGTTGTTTCCGCACCTACTATTGCCACTCGTGGTGGGACGTCCGGCGTCGGTCGCTGCGGTCGAGGCGGCGCTCGTCAGCGAGGACAAAACGTTACTGATCGTGGCGCAGCGTGATTTGTTGGTCGAGGATCCGAAGCTGGAGGACTTGTACCGGGTCGGAACGTTGGCCGCGATCAAGAAGATGGAGCGCGCCGAGTCAGGCTTGCAAATCATTGTGCAAGGTATCGAGCGCGTGGAACTGATCGAGGCGGTCGAGACTGCGCCCTTTCTCAAGGTTCGCGCCCAACCCTCGCCCGATCCTCAGGACGCCGGCACCGAGGTCGAGGCGCTGGCCCGGGCGATGCTTGACCAGGCGGCCGCCGTGCACGCCTTGCTGCAGCCCGAGGCCCCGTTCAGCATTCAGCAGATTTTTGCCCAAGTGCAGGATCCACTGCATCAGGCGTATTTGCTGGCTTCGATGCTCAATCTGGACATCGCCAAATCACAGCAATTGCTCGAAGCTCCGTCACGTGCCGATGCGTTGCGGCAAATGCACGAGCATCTTACGCACGAATTACAAGTGCTTGAGTTGCGGCAAAAGATCACGAGCCAAGCGCAAAGTGAGCTGAGCCGGGAGCAAAAGGAATATCTGCTTCGCCAGCAATTGCGCGCCATTCAAGACGAACTGGGGGAGCGCAGCCCCGAACAGGCCGACGTGGCCGAACTGCGCCGCCGGCTGGAAGAAGCCAAATTGCCCGAGGGAGTGCGCAAGGAAGCCGACCGCGAATTGCAGCGGCTCGAACGGCTGCCCACCGCGGCGCCTGACTATCAGGTCACACGATCATACCTGGAACTGCTCATCGAGTTGCCGTGGGATTCGACGACCGTAGATCAGTTGGATCTGAAACACGCGCGGCAAGTGCTCGACGAAGACCATTTCGATCTGAAAGAGATCAAGCAACGAATCATCGAGCACCTGGCCGTTTTGAAACTGAATCCGCGAGCCAAGGCGCCGATTCTTTGTTTTGCCGGCCCTCCGGGGGTGGGCAAAACGTCGCTCGGCAAGTCGATCGCCCGCGCGCTGGGCCGCAAGTTCGAGCGCATGAGCCTGGGCGGGCTGCATGACGAAGCGGAGCTGCGCGGCCACCGGCGCACGTATATCGGCGCCATGCCCGGTCGAATCATTCAAGCCGTGCGCCGGTCAGGCGTGAAGAATCCGCTCATCATGCTGGACGAAGTCGACAAGCTGGGGAGCGATTTTCGCGGCGATCCGGCCGCAGCCTTGCTGGAAATCCTCGACCCCGCGCAAAACTTTGAGTTTCACGACAACTATCTCGACGTGCCGTTTGATCTGTCGAAGGTGTTTTTCGTCGCCACCGCCAACACCTTGGATCGCATTCCGCAGCCGCTGCTCGATCGCATGGAATTGCTGCGCTTGGCGGGCTACTCCGAAGAGGAGAAGGCGCAGATCGCTCGTAGTTACCTGATCCCTCGTCAATTGGCTGAAGTGGGGCTCGACCCGGCACAGCTCACCATCCCCGACGAGACACTGGCCCGCGTGATCAGGCGTTATACACGCGAGGCCGGCGTGCGCGAGCTGGAACGCACGCTCGGGCGGCTCGCGCGCAAGGTTGCGGTGCGCTTTGCCGAGGGGAATTCGGCGGCCGTGACGGTCGCCCCCGGCGACCTGCACGAACTGCTCGGTCCCGAGCGATTCAGCATGGAAGAAATGCGCCGCGAGCTTCCGCCCGGTGTCGCCGCGGGCATGGCTTGGACCGAGGCGGGGGGCGAAATCCTCTATGTCGAAGCGGTGTTGTTGCCCGAGGGGCGCGGGCTGATGCTCACCGGGCAATTGGGGGAAGTAATGCAGGAATCGGCCAAAACGGCGCAAAGCTACATTTGGTCGAAAGCAGCAGAACTGGGCATCGACCGCGACACGATTCGCCAGTCGGGCGTGCATATCCATGTGCCGGCCGGCGCCATTCGCAAAGATGGCCCCTCGGCCGGCGTGACGATGGCTACCGCCTTGGCGTCGGTTTACAGCCGTGTCGCCCCGCGAAGTGACACCGCTATGACCGGCGAAATCAGCCTGACGGGTCTGGTGCTGCCCGTGGGGGGAGTAAAAGAAAAGGTACTCGCGGCGAACCGCGCCGGAATCCGTCGTGTCATTTTGCCGCGAGAGAATGGCAAGGATCTCTCCGAGCTGCCAGACAATGTGCGCGATCAGTTGGAGGTGATTCTGGCCGATCGGATCGAAGATGTGCTAGCGGCCGTACTACCGCAGGAACAAATGATGAATGCAAAATGACGAATGATGATCATTCTGCACTCTGCGCAAAAAAAAAGCCGCCAGGCGGGGCAAATACCTGACGGCTATAAGGAGCTGTCCGGTAGAACAACTCCCTACTTCGTATTGTGAAAGCCGCAGGCAGGCGATTGCTCAGGCACCCGGGCTGGATGCTGCAACTGGTGCGCTTCCGGCCCCGCGCCAAGCAATCGCCCACCTTGCGTACCTACCTACCGATTCTGACCTTGCCCCGAGCGCTGGGATTGGTTCGTCCCGCTCTCTTGGTCTTTGCCCTGAGTATGCATTTCCTTCTCGCGGTTTTGTTGTTCCTTGCGTTGCTGCTCCTTCTGTTTTTCATTCTCCATCGGATTCTGTCGATCGAAGTCGACGCCGCTCTTGTCGTCCTGCTGCTTCTGGCTGGGACGTTGACCTTGCTCGGTCCCCGTATGGCCAGCACGCGTTTGATTAAAATTCTCGGCCATGATGGCTTCTCCTTTTTCTCAAATCAGTCGCCCCGTCATTTCGATTTTCTGATAGAGCAGCCTGCGTGCCAAAAATGGCGTTGCCGTAAGATTGGCCAATGCGTCCTCGCGCCAGCCGAACGGGTTGCGCATCTTGTTCGATTTCCGACCACCTAGCGCGATGCCGCGGCCCACGGCAGAGCACATGGTTAAAAAAGAGAAACTGCGAAAGCTGCCACTCATTGGTGGGCTGGCGTTATGGGCGTCCCCATGCGTTGTGATTAGCCAAGTGGCGAATCGCATCAGAGATTGCGCATGATTCTGTGAATCTGGGCGATGGATTCATCGCACCAGCCAGCGCGCGAGCCAACCACGCCGCAAATCTGGGGCGAGCACTTTTGTCGCCTGGCCCTGTGCGGCTAACACGGCCTCGGCGGCCAGGTAGCCGCTGCGCACGGCCCCCTCCATGGTCGACGGCCAGCCGGTTTGCGTCCAATCGCCTGCCAGGAACAACGCCGGAGCGCTAGTCTTCTGCTGCGGGCGAAGTGCTTCGATGCCGGGGCGCACCGAGAAGACCGCCAAGGGATCGGCGACCATTTTCCAACGTAATAACTGGGCCTGGCGCGCCGCGGGAAAGACGTCGCGCAGTTCGTCGCAAACCTCCGCCACAACCGCGGCCCGCTCGCGCCCGGCGATATGGCGCGAGGCACTAATGACCACCTGGTAGTAGTGTTCGCCGCTGCCGTCGCCGGTCGTCAAATCGCTGCGGCGAAACAGCCATTGGCTGAGCATGTCCACCAAGGCGGCGTGTTCCAACGTCGTGATTTGTCGGTCGAACCACAAATGCACGCCGGCGATCGGCGCGGCATCGATGGAATCGAGTCCGGCTACTTCAGGCAGGCTGGCAAGGCGAGGGCCCAAGAGTTGCTTCACGCGGTGCCAGGGTACGGCCACTATCGCAGCGTCAAAGCGTTCGGTGTTCCCATTGATCGCCATAGAGATGCCGTGATCGTCGGGGTCGAGCCCCTCGACCGGCGAGCCGAGTCTGAGACGAACATTCTGGCGAGCCAGCCACTCTGTGAGTCGCTGGTCATAGAGTTCCGCGAGCGAAACGCGCGGAACATGCAACTCGTATCCCTGGGATGAAGTCAGGTAAGCGTCAACAAACACTTTTTGCGCATGCAGCATCGAGGAGCGATCGACCGATTCCCCCAGTGCGCTTACCAGCACCGCGCCCCAGAACCGCTCGATCGCGCGGGTGGATTGTCCATGCGCTTGCAACCACTGCGCGACCGTGATCGTCGCCAGTTCGGCAGGCCGCGCCCGCGCCAGTTGCAACATGGCCCGCCCGATACCCAAACGCTCGCGCAACGAGAGAAAATGCAAGCGCAGCAGGCCCGGCGCTAGATGGAGTGGGGCAGGGAGGAGGCGGCTGCCGCGGAGCGTCGAGCTGCGACCGTCGCGCGTGAACAGGTGCATCGTGCGATCAATGCGAAACAGATCCGCGGTGCCGGTGCGCTGGCAAAAATCGGCCAGATTCGTGCAGCAGCCCATGCTGATATGCTGGCAATAGTCGACGGCTTCGCCACTGTTGGTATCCTGGAACGAGGCGGCGCGTCCTCCGAGGCGTCTGCGCGCTTCGATCAGTTCGATGTCCAGGCCCCGGTTGGCGAGTCCCACCGCGGCGGCCAGGCCAGCCAGCCCGCCGCCGATGATGGCCACACGCGGTCGCGCCGCTCCCGGAGACATCGGTTGTGACGGAAGATTCACCGCGTCGTTCATCCTTGCCGTGCCCCTGGTCGGCGGGCGGGAAGCACCCAGGCGGGCCGCGACATGAATGACCAGGCGGCAATCGAAGCTTTGCGCCACGCCGGTAAGCTGACACGCTGCGAAAAGACATCGCCGCGCCGCCGACGAATTTCGGCCAGCAGCCCGTGATAGATGCCAGTCATCGTGCGCAGCGCCGCGCGACTATCGGGCGAGAGCCAGCGTTCGACGGGGGCGCCGCGGCGGTACAACTCTTCGGCCCGTTCGATTTCGAAGTTCATCAATTTTTGAAATCGCTCGTCTCGGACTCCTCGCTGCAGCTCTTCGCGCGAGTAGCCAAAGCGCCGCAGATCTTCCAGCGGCAGATACAGCCGACCCCGCTCGGCATCTTCTTTCAGATCGCGCAGGATGTTGGTCAATTGCAGCGCGACCCCCAGCTGCTTCGCCGGCTCAAGAGCGGCGGCGTCGCGAAAGCCCCAAATGTGCAGGCAGGACAGTCCCACAACAGAGGCGACTTTATAACAGTAGCGCTCCAGATCGGCGAACGTCTCGTAGGTGCGCTCGACCAGGTCCATCTCGACGCCGTCGATGCAGTCGTACAAGTACTCAGGCGGAATACGATAAGTAGCGATCGTGTCAACCAGCGCAGGCAGAATCGGGGAATCACAGCGTCCGGCCAAAGCCCGGGTCAGAGAGTTCCGCCAGGCGGTCAATTCCGTACTGCGCACGGCCGCGGGTTTGTCGCTGTCTCCCAGGTCGTCGGTGGCGCGCAAAAATGCGTACAGCGCGCACATGGAGCGTCGCTTATCGCGTGGCAGGACCACAAACGAATAATAAAAGTTGCCGGCAGCTCGCCGGGCAATCGCGCGGCACAGCTCGTAGCTTTCTGCGAGCTCAGCGCTCATGCAGACCTCGCATCCGGGGCGCAAGAGCGTGGCCCTTGCCGGTTGCGTCGCAGAGCGCCGATCAACAGCGCCAGCTTGCCGAACCGGCCGACCTTGGGCCGCTGCCGCCAAACGTTGTAGTCAATGGCACGAATGCGCTCCAGGATCGCCAGGCCGCCGTGGGCAAAGAGCCACACGTCGCCCCGCAGGCCACGCGGCATCGCTTCGACCAGCGGCAGGCCCGCGTGCAGATATGCGGCGGCACGCTCCGTTTCCGCGGCCATGAGTCGGCGGAAGCTCTCGTTGTAGCACCGCGCGGCAAAATCTTCCTCGGCATAGCCGTACTCTCGGCACGACTGCTGCGGAAGATATATCCGCCCCCGGTCCCAATCGTTGGCCACATCCTGGCAGAAATTCGCCAGCTGCAAGCCGGTGCAGATCGCGTCAGACCAGCGGTCTTGCTGCTCGCCCTGCACGCGCGCCAGGTATAGCACCAGGCGGCCCACTGGATTGGCCGAATAACGGCAATAATCGAGCACGTCGTCCGCAGTTTCGTAGCGCCGCACTTTCTGGTCGCGACGAAATGCGACTAGCAAATCGGCGAACGGTTCAATAGGAATCGAGAATTCTTGAATCGTTTCGTGCAGCGCGACAAACACGGGGTGCCGTGAGTGACCGGCATAGCAGGCGCGCAGCTCGGCGTCCCACCAGTCCAGCAAATCGAGGCTGCGCTCGGGGGACGAGACTTCATCGGCCAGGTCATCGCTCCAGCGGCAATAGGCGTACACCGCATGAAAATGCGGCCGCAATTCCTTCGGCAGCAGCAAGCTAGCGACGTGAAAGTTCTCGTAGTGGCGTGTGGCCAGCTGCCGGCAATATTCGCGCCCCTGGTCGAGCGTGACTCCCTTTGCCGTCGCGCTTGCGGGACCATACGTGGCCAGGTCGACGTCGAAAGAAAGACTGGCCATGCGGAACGCTTTGCAACTCGAAAAGTGGTGATTGGTGGACCGCGGAATTGTAACGATGGGCAGCCGCACGCCGGCATCTTGGCCGCACTCGTGCGGAGAGATCATTCCCTGCCGGTTAAACCCGCTCCTCCCACGCGGTTGACTCTTGGGTCGCCTGTTCCAGGGCGGGCTGATTCATTATGATAATGTTCCACCCCGAGGCCAACCATGCGAATCATCCTGGCCGCTCCGCGCGGCTTCTGTGCCGGCGTCAACATGGCGATCGAAAGCCTGGAGTTGGCGATCAAGGTCTATGGCACGCCGGTTTACGTGTATCACGAGATCGTACACAACAAGTACGTCGTCGAGCGTTTCCGCGAGGAAGGCGCCGTGTTTGTCGATCACCTGGAAGAAGTGCCCGAGGGCGCAACGCTGCTCTACTCGGCGCACGGCGTCTCGCCCGAAATCCGCCGTGTGGCGCAAGAACGCCGCTTGCGCACGATCGATGCAACTTGCCCGCTGGTGACCAAGGTCCACCTGGAAGCCATTCGCTACGCGCGCGAAGGCTACACCATCTTGCTCATCGGGCATGAGGGGCACGACGAAGTGATCGGCACGATGGGGGAAGCGCCCGATGCCATGCAACTGGTCGAGACCCCCGAGGACGTCGACAATTTGGTCGTAGAGAATCCGCAGCGGGTCGCTTACCTGACGCAGACGACCCTTTCAGTCGACGATGCGAATCGAATCATCGAGCGGCTGCGGGCCAAGTTTCCGGCCATTGCGAATCCTCCAAAGGAGGACATCTGCTACGCCACGCAAAACCGACAGGAAGCAGTCAAGAAGTTGTCCGACGAAGCCGATCTCGTGCTCGTGTTGGGCAGCCAGAACAGCTCGAACAGTCAGCGCTTGGCCGAGCTTGCGCGCGAAAGTGGCGTGCCGGCGTACTTGATCGATGGTTCGGCCGATATCGACCTGTCGTGGTTTCGCGGCGACGAGTGCGTGTTGATTACCGCCGGCGCAAGTGCGCCGGAACTGGTGGTGGAAGATTGCCTCGAGTTCTTGCGCAAACGCTTCGGCGCCGTCGTCGAGACGCGCACTGTCCGCGAGGAAGAAGTTTACTTCCCGCTGCCGCGCGAGTTGCGTTCGTTTGCCACACGCGGCGGCGCCCCGCAGCCGAGCGGCTGAGCGGGCCGGGATCGAACGGGACGCAACGCGGAAGGTTGACCGACGGCATGAAAATCGTCGACGTCGATTTCTATCTGCTCGATCCGACGGGCGATCCCGCGCACGCGGCCGAGCGGTCGTTGCTCGTCCGCCTGTGGACGACGACGAAAATGGAAGGCTGGGGCGAAGCCCGAGTTTCTTGGCGCCCCGCCGAACTCGCACCTCGGCGCGAGTGGCTGCTCCCGCTG
>CAMFLN010000065.1 GCA_945957305.1 uncultured Planctomycetaceae bacterium
CTACACTTATGCGATCGTCGGCAGCGTCAGATGTGTATAAGAGACAGGCTCGACGGCTTGCGCGACCGGGTCGAACTGTTACCGACAACAGCCGCCGCGCTCCGCCCCATGCTGCATCGCCTGGCGAGCGGAGGATGCGTGGCTGTTTATGGCGATTTTCTGTACCCCGGCACGCCCGGTGTGCCTGCACCGCTGCTGGGCGGCCCCGTGCTCGTCGCGAGCGCGGCGGTGTCGCTCGCATTGCGCACGCGCGCCACAGTGCTGCCGGTTTCCATCGCGCGGCACCCGGTGGCGGCTGACGAACACGTCGAGGTCCTCTTCGGTGCGCCGCTGGCGTTGGAAAAGTTCGACGCGCGCGATCCTGCGGCGACCAAAATGGCGGCGCTCCTTTTTGGCGTCGCCCTGGAGTCAATGATCCGGAAAAATCCGGCCAGTTGGCGATTATGGCCGTCGTTACGGCATCGCTGGCGCGACGCCCGGCAATTGCTCGTCAACGATTCCGCAACTTGACGCGGTTTAGTCGCCGCGCGGCTCTCGTCTGTCGAAAGTTGGCGCCTGCGCGCCACAGCCATCTTTTACGTGTAGAAAACAATCGCGCACAGCGTGATACCGACCAGGACAAATCCCAGAGATACGATCGCGACCAGTTCGGCAGACACAATGCTAAAGGCCAGCGTATCTTCTTTTTGCATACGCTCACGCTCGGCCGGACTAAAATAGGCAAGCGCCGGATGAACAGCTTCTTCGTGCGCAGCGGGTGCAAAGTTGGCGGTGGCCATTCTGGGTAGCTCCTGGTAACGAGGCGGGATAGCCGCGACAGTGCGCTTCGCACGCGCGTTTTTTCCGTGGAACGCAAAGCATATGCCGAGGCTTGCAACGCCCTCCGCCCTTGGTCGACGAAATCTAGGTTTCCGCCAATGTGGCAACGACTTACGCCAGGCACAGTCGAGCGACCCTTGTCGCGTAGCGCAGTTCGCGTCCGACCCCCATCGAGCGAAAGAGCACAGAATCGATGGGCACATGTGCCCGCGGGCGCACCTGCGATATAACAGGACCTGCGATGAAATTGCCTTTGCGGCGAGCGTTCTTGTCCGTAGCCTGAGGAGCTTTTTAATGATCTTGCGATTTATGCCACGCGGACTAGGCCTGGCGATTGGTACGTGTCTCTTGTTGCAGCAGCAATCGTCGGCCGCGGAGCCGCTGCAGGTGCCGGACGACGTAGTTTTTGAAGCGAAGATCGAATATGCGGCGCCGGATGGTCAGCCCTTGTACCTGGACATGGCTCGTGCCAAAGCGGTGAACAAGCAGGCGCCGGCGATTGTGTGTATTCATGGCGGCGGATTTCGCGCAGGAAATCGCGAGCATCACGATGGCCTGTGCGTCGCGCTCGCACAGCGTGGTTACGTCGCGGTGACGCCGACCTATCGGCTCGCGCCGCAGTTTCAATTCCCGGCGGCCGTCCATGACGTAAAAGCTGTGGTACGCTGGCTGCGCGCCAATGCAGGGAAGTATGCAATCGATCCCGCGCGTATCGGCGCAACCGGGGACTCGGCCGGTGGTCATCTCGCGCTATTTCTGGGCGTGACGGGGGATGTGAAACAGTTCGACGGCAGCGCCGGGGGCAATGCTGACCAATCGAGCGCCGTCAACTGCGTCGTCGACGTTTACGGGCCCACCGATTTCACGAAGTCGTATGGCAAGAGCGTCGATGCCGCCGAAGTGTTGCCTCTCTTCCTGGGCGGTGACCTGAACTCCGCGCGGCGCCGTCACATCGAGGCTAGCCCGCTGTATTGGGTCACCCCGCATGCCGCGCCCACGCTGGTCATTCATGGCACCGAAGACAAGTACGTGGCGTTCGAACAGGCGGGCTGGCTCGTCGATCGCCTGAAGGCTGCAGAAGTTGAAGTCGAATTGCTCGCGCTCGAGGGTGCCGGACACGGCTTCAAGGGAGAGGACGCTAAGCGATCGCAAGAAGCCATGTTCTACTTTTTTGATAAGCACTTGCACCCGCGCTAGCGGCCGGAAGTACGACATCCACCATTGGGCGGGCCCCGGTCAGCCGAGGCGCTAACGGGGATTGGCGTTTTCTGCCGTGGATTGCTGACCAGCTATGCCATCTGTCGAACCAGGGAGCTGGTCCGGCGTCGCCTCGGGGGCAGGGCGGGCATGCGCCAGCATCGGAATCAACGTGGCTGTTGGTCCAGCGGCCCCCGGAACCATCGCGCCACCGAGTGCAAACAAGCTGGCCGAGAGCAGGATCGCGGCCGGCATCGTCAGGGCCCAGGCCAAGCCGATCTTTTTGACCGTCTGGGGCTGGATACCCGAGCGATTGGCGCACATCGTTCCGGCAATCCCTGAGGAGAGGACCTGCGTCGTGCTGACAGGCAGATGAAAGATATCCGCCAGGCCAATCGTGGCCGCGGCAACCGTTTCGGCCGCCGCGCCTTGAGCGTATGTCAAATGCGAGTTTCCAATCTTTTCGGCCACGGTAACCACGATGCGTTTGTAGCCGACTGTGGTACCAATTCCCAAGGCTAGCGCGACGCCCACCACGACCCAAAATGGCACGAACTCGATGGCGCGCGTGAACTCGCGGCGATGCTCTTGCAGCGCCGCATGGGTTTCCGGGGTCAATTTTGAGTCCGCCAAAGTGCGGCGGAAGCGGAAGATCGCCTGGCGAACTTTCCAACGATCGTCGAGCGAAACGTCCGCCAGCGAAGCCGCGCCCGCCAAGGTTTCGCCAATCGTCTGCATGTCCGTACGCACGCGCGCAGCAACCTCGGGCGACTCCCTCTCGACGATTTCATCAATTGATACAGCAGCCTCGCGCAAATCGTGGGCGAGGTTGGGCTGATGAACGTTCAACGAATAATACGCCGGCAGGAACCCAATCAGCGCCAGTAAGATCAGCCCCATCCCTTTTTGGCCGTCGTTCGAACCGTGTGCGAAACTGACACCACCGCAAGTGGCCAGCAACACGCCGCGAATCCAACCCGGCGGATTGTCCCCTTCGCCAGGCGGACGATAGAGGTTCGGATTGCGAAACACTCGCTTCATGAGCAGTAACAGGCCGGCAGCCGCCACGAATCCAATCGCCGGCGATATCAACAAAGACAACCCGACGTCCAAGGCCTTATTCCAGTTCACTCCCTGCACGTCCCCGCGCGTGATCAGGCTGTCGGCCAATCCGACACCAAGAATGGAACCGATCAAGGTGTGAGAGCTGGAGACCGGCAAGCCGTACCACCAGGTGCCCAGGTTCCAGATCATGCCGGCCAAGAGGAGCGACAAGACCATCACGATCGAGCGCATGGATGAACTCTCGATCAGCAAATCGACGGGCAATAAATTGACAATGGCGAACGCCACGGCCGTGCCGCCCAACAATACGCCCAGGAAGTTGCACAACCCGGAATACAGGACCGCCGGCGTCGGCCGCAAAGTGCCCGTATAGATGACAGTCGTGACCGCATTCGCGGTGTCGTGAAATCCATTCACGAACTCGAAACCGAACGCAATCAGCAGCGCAAAGGCGAACAAGAACTGCTGATGTGCGGGAATGGCATTCAATGCCTCCCAGAAGGACGTACTCACGGCTGCCTTGAATTCATTTCAGGGTGCGATGGTGGGCGACAGACAGCACTAGTATCCAATTTCGCACCTCGGTCGGCAAGGTCAGGCCCTGTGCAAGAACCGCACACTTCGCTACTCGCTATCGCCGCACCTGTGACGAACTCGCTCCATCTTCATGGCAAGCATGGACTTAGTTCAGAAAAACGGCATTAACTCAATGTCGAGTTGCCAGTAGCATATGCCCCGATTCACAACGCGGTTTTTCGCCACGTGCGATGAAGCGTAGGATCCTATTTTCATCTACTTCGAGGTCCGCCATGATCCGAGTGGTTTGCGCGGGATTTTTAATTCTCGGATGTGCCGTTTCGTCGCCGGCTCTGGAACCACCAGGTTCGACGTTGCCCCTGCATGAGGAAGCTTGGGACGGCTTCGGCGTTGAGCCAAGCAAGCAACTGGCATCAGCGCGTGCGGCGTTCCTGGCACTCGACCTGCCGGTTTCAGCAAGCGAGATTCGTAAGGCGGCGAAGAATTTGCGCGAGGCTGCGGACAACGCCGCGGACGAGACGCGCAACGCACTGCACGAAGCCGCCCTGGGGCTAGAAAAATTGGAGAAGCGCGTCGCCAACCGTAGTGTTGAATCAGTTCACGAACTCGATCATGCATTCGCCCGCGCCTATCACGCCATGGCCCAGCAGCAGTTCGCCGCCGGCGAGAGATTATGGCGTGACCGGATGCCGCGCCAAGCCGGCCAGCACCTGCGCGCGGCGGCCGATAATCTGGAACGAGCCGCGGCGGCCTCGGGGCACCGCTTGACCGATACCACGACCGAGCTGCTGAAGGAATCTCGCAATCTCTCCGGCAAGTTGGTCGCCGGAATGGGCTACGCCGCGGAGGACGTCGGTCGGGTGTTCGAGGGCATTGGGCACCAGGTCGAACATGTCGGCCAGTCGATTTCCAAGGGAACCGCCTTGCGCCCCGCGCCCGTCGTGGTCCCGCGATAACACTCCCGGCGCTAACACTCCCGGTCCGTGATCCGGTCGAAGGCCCTGGGGATGACCGAAGTCCCGGCGCGCCGCTGCTGGCCCCGCGCTCTCCGATCTGGGAGAATCGCAGGGAACTTGTGGTTCGTTCCACGATCCCCAGCGAGCATGCCATGTCCACCGGCCCATTGATCGCCACCGCCGCGTTTTGCGTCGCACTATTGCCGGCCCCAGGAATTCTCACCGCGCAAGAGAATTGGACGCGTTTCCGCGGCCCGGAGGGAACAGGGGTCGTGGCCGACGATCCGCGGCTGCCCGACACGTGGGACCAAGCCCAGAATGTGAAGTGGCAAGCAAAGATTCCGGGACGCGGCTGGGGCAGCCCGATTGTCTGGGGCGACCGTGTCTTCGTTTCGGCGGTGCACAGCGATGACGATTATGAAGCCCCCAAGGGGGGACTTTATCTCGGCCTGGGACGTGGTGAGCCGCCGGACTCAGTCCATCACTGGATGGTCTACTGTCTTGATTTCAAAACAGGCCAGGTACTGTGGAAGCACGAAGCCCACACCGGCAAACCCGTCGTCCCGCGACATCCCAAGAGTACGTACGCTGCGGAAACACCCACGACCGACGGCCAAAGGCTGTACGTACTTTTCGGCGACCTCGGGTTGTACTGCTACGACTTCGACGGCCGGCCGCTCTGGTCGCGAGAGATCGAGCCCAAGAAGTCGTACTTCGGTTACGGCGCCGCGGCTTCGCCCATCATCGCCGGCAATATGGTCGTCTATGTCTACGACAACATTGAATCTTCTTATATCGAGGCGCTCGACAGCCTGACGGGCCAGGTTCGTTGGCACACGCCGCGCGACGAACGCAGCACCTGGGCGACGCCGCTGTGGTGGCAGCATGGCGATTCATCAGAAATCGTTTGTGCGGGTCGCCAGGAGAACCGTTCTTACTCGCTCGACGGCGAATTACTCTGGCACTTCGACGGGCGCATGTCGTCGCTGACGATTCCGTCGCCGCTGGCCGTAGACGACTTGCTCTACATCACGAGCGGTTATTTCCAGGACAAAAACCGGCCGGTGTATGCTATTCGACCCGGAGCTAGGGGAGATATCACCCTCGGCGAGGGAGAAACCTCGAACGAATTTATCAAATGGTCGCTAGAAAAGATGGGCCCTTACAACACCTCGCCCATCGTTTATCGCGGCTTGTATTACACGCTGCTCGACCAAGGCATGATCACCTGCCACGACGCGCTTACCGGCGAGCTGGTATACAACCGCACGCGGTTTCCGCAGGGGGCTACCTTCACGGCGTCTCCCTGGGCGTATAACGGCAAAGTCTTCTTTCTCAGCGAGGCGGGAGACACGTATGTGACTGGTGCAGGGCGCGAGTTTCAGGTCGATCATACGAATTCGCTGGATGAGCTGTGCATCGCGACCCCCTCAATCGCACAAGGAAAATTGCTGATCCGCACGGCCTCGAAAGTATATTGCATCGGCCGCGATTGACGGGGGTGGCTTTCGCGCTAGCGCGCGGCCAATCACCGACTATGATAAAAGCAAAGCCCCTTTCGCGAAAAACTCCCCGCCAGTTGACGAAGTAGCGGCTGATGCAGACCCCAGACGATTCTTCAGAGCTACCTGGCGCTGGGTCGCCGTCAGCGAAATCCCATGCAAGCCGCGCCGCCCAGCCCCCTCCCGCAGCCCGACGCGCAGCGGTGAAGCAGACCAGTCCATTAACAGCTGGCATCTTGTTGGTGCTCTTGGTGGCGATAACCTACTTGCCGGTCATTCGCAATGGCTACATTTGGGATGACGATGCTTACGTAACCCAAAACCTGCAGCTCCGCTCAGCGACGGGCTTGTGGAACATCTGGTTCGTCCCCTTCTCGCTGCCGCAGTATTACCCGCTGGTCCATTCGACTTTTTGGGTTGAATATCACCTGTGGGGTTTGGCTCCGCTGGGCTACCACGTGGTGAACGTGCTGCTGCATGCGATGAGCGTTCTCTTATTCTGGCGCTTGCTGGTGAAGCTGGCTTTGCCCGGTGCGTGGTTGGCCGCGGCAGTTTTTGCCGTGCATCCGGTGCATGTCGAAAGCGTGGCCTGGGTGACCGAACGAAAAAATGTCCTCAGCCTGGCGCTGGCACTGGGCTCGCTGCTGGCCTATCTGCGATTTGCGCCTGTTCCGGTAAATACCCACGCCGCGCCGGATGAAACGGAGCAACGTTGGGGATGGTATGCGGCGGCTTACGGATTGTTCGTGGCGGCTTTGCTCAGCAAGACCGTCGTTGCTTCTCTGCCTGCTGTCATCTTAGTGATTTATTGGTGGAAACACGGCAAGCTCCGCTCGCGCGACGTGCTCCCGCTCGTTCCCTTTTTCGCCGTCGGCATCGCGGCCGCCGTGCATACAGCCTGGTTGGAACGCTATGACGTTGGCGCACAAGGAGTCGAGTGGGATTTCTCGTTGTTGGATCGCATCTTGATCGCCGGACGGGTGGCCTGGTTCTACGCTGCCAAGCTGGCGTGGCCAGATCCGCTGATGTTCTTCTATCCTCGCTGGCAAATCGATGACCATGTGTGGTGGCAATACCTGTTTCCATTGGGCGCAGTTGCGCTGGTTGCCGCGTTATGGTGGGGACGTAGCAGGATCGGGCGGGGGCCGCTGGCGGCGATTTTGATTTTCGGTGGAGTTCTCGTGCCGGTTCTCGGCTTTCTGAATGTTTACCCTTTTCGATTTTCGTTCGTCGCAGACCATTTCACCTACCATGCCAGTCTGGCGCTGTTCGCTTTAATCGCGGCGGTCGCCGCAGCCGGGATGCGCAGGCTTTTTGGCCCTCAAAGCGATTTGTCACGCGTTGCGGGCGCGGCTGTTGTCTTGCTATTGGTAGTGCTCAGTTGGCGCCGCGTTAGTGCCTTTCAAGACCCCGAATCCCTCTACCGCGACACGCTGGCCAAAAATCCTGAATCGGTGATCTCGTTGGCCAATCTGGCGCTCTATCTGGCGGACCAGGGACGCTGCGAAGAAGCCCTCCCCCTGGCGCGCGATGGTGTGCGGCTGGGGCCAAACGAGGCCGCGGCGCACAACAATCTCGGCCTGGTGTTGTTGCGCAGCGGCGATCGACTAGGTTTTCAGCCTGGCCAGATTGAAGAAGCAATCGCGCAATTGCAGGAATGCTTGCAGATCAATCCGCGGTACGCGGCGGCGCACAGTAACCTGGCTTATACACTCCTTAGAGGCGGCAAGGCCGAGGAAGCCCTGCAACATTTTGCGAGTGTGCTCGAAATCGAACCCACCAATTCGCGCGCCATGTTTGGCAGCGCTACCTGCCTGGAAATGCTGGGGAGGCCCGATGCGGCGCTCGATTTCTACGCGCGTAGCGTCGTTGCCGATCCGGACCTGGCGCCCGCACATTTCGGCCTGGCCCGCTTGTTACTTGAACGAGATCAAGTCGATGACGCGATCCAGCATCTGCGCGCCGGACTGAACCGCGACGCGGCGAATATGGAGGCCCACCTGTTGCTGGCGAATGCCTTCTTGCACCGCGGCGAACTGCAAGGGGCCAGCCAGGAATTCTCCATGGTGCTCGCTGCGCAACCTCGCCATGTTGGCGCTCTTACCGGCCTGGGGCAAACGCTGTTGCAAGCCCGACAGCCCGGCCAAGCGGTCCGCTACTTGGAGGAAGCGCTGCGCCTCGACCCGCAGAACACTCGCGCGCGATCGCTACTGGAACAAGCGCAAGGTGCGCCGGCACAGGACAAATGAGCAGACCCGTTAGTATGGAGTCGCCGCCGACTCGCGTCCC
This sequence comes from uncultured Planctomycetaceae bacterium, assembly GCA_945957305.1. Classification (GTDB taxonomy): domain Bacteria; phylum Planctomycetota; class Planctomycetia; order Pirellulales; family JACPPG01; genus JACPPG01. The sequence continues at coordinate 8,366 of CAMFLN010000065.1, forward strand.
ACTCAGGGCGCCGCCGGAAGCGATTCATTCGAGAGCTGTTGCAGCAACTGCTCGCACTGAGGGCGAAAGCTCCACTTAGGATTCGACAGTTGCAGGGCAGCCTGCAGATCTTGTCGGGCAGCGTCACGTTCTCCGCGCAGGGCCCTCAGATAGCCTCTCAGGAAATACGGGTAAGGGAGCGTGGGATCTCTTTGTTGCGCCTGGTTCGCATCAGCCAGTGCCCCCTCAAAGTCGCGCGTATTCATACGAATCGCCGCCCGATGCGCGAACGCCACGGCATAATTTGGGTCGATTTCCAATGCTTCGTCGAGTTTTTGACGCGCGGCGTCGACTTTCCCTTCTGCCAACAACTGCGTTGCCTGGCCAATCAGTTCGGACGCGACGAAAGCAGGAGGAGTTGGCCCGTGCCAGCTGGCCCAGACGGTCGGAAACCGGTCGATCGTGAACTGCTGGAACCACAATTCGTGCGTCGCCGGCAACAAGTAATTCGCCACCACGATCACAGGCAACAGCCAGGGCCACGCGCGTCCGCGGTAAGACTCCCAGATCCAAGCGGCGAAAATCAAAAGCGGCACCAGCGTCATCATCGTGCGCGACATATCGATCGCAATGCGCAAGCCTCCCAAGGCCGTGAGCGTTGCAAGGGCAGCCAGCACGACCGACCATTTCGCCCCGGCACGTTTGCCCCACACGTACAGCCCCGCGACAATCACGACCCAGCCCGCGCGAAAGCCAGACCAAAGTCCGGCCGCAAAGCGAGTCCAAGCGACGTTGCCGACGGTTTGCAAATGCGCCTGAATATAGATGCCGGTTTCAGGATCGCCGCGCAACGTATCCACCAATCGAATCAGGGGATAGGGCAGCACGGTGGCCAAGGCGATCGCGAGATCCGTCATCAAGGGGCGCCAGGCCTTTTGCTTGAGAAATCCCAGCGCGGCAGCCCGCACAGCCAGAGCCAGGGGCAGCGCGACCACGAAGCGTTCGTCGATCCACGGGGTAATTAAACACGCGATGCCGAATGT
>CAMFLN010000066.1 GCA_945957305.1 uncultured Planctomycetaceae bacterium
ACGCAGCGCCGTAACCCGCTTGCGACAGCAGCAAGCGCAATAGCAGTCAAGCACCACGCTTCATTTTTTGCAGAGTTGATTCGTCTCATTGCAAAGGATTTTTATCATGCATCGTACAGTTCTCTCCGTGTCGAGCGCTCGCTCGCACACCAGGTCGCTCTGGCGACTGCTAGCGATTTCATTTCTGGCCGTTGGCGTCGCAGCGCCGCAGGCAGACGCGCAGACGTTCACCTGGACCGGCAATTCCAACAACAATTGGAAGGCGGCAGCCAACTGGAGTCCAGCCGGTGGTCCCCCCAATGCAATCGACGCCGTGGCACAGTGGAACGTCGGCACGACCGGCATCACGACCAACGTGAACACGCCTGTCACTGTCGGTTCGATTCTCGTCAATCAGCCCGACAATGGGGCGGCCAACCTGGCCATCAAGCTCAGCAGCAACAATGTGCTTACTTTCCAATCGAGTGTCGGCAACGCGACGTTTATCAATCATCTGGCTCCTGGGGCCACGATTGACGGAACGAGCACGGTCTCGCTGACGGCGCCGATTCAACTCAACTCGCCGCTGGACGTCACTTCGGGTTTCGATTTGGCGAGCAACACCGCCGTGACATTCAGCGGCGGTATTACCGGGAACCAAACGATTACGCTTGGCGGCGGCGGTAACCTGCAACTCACCGCAGTGGGAAATACCTTTACCGGCCAGATCGTGGTCAACAATGGCGCCGTGCGTCTCACAGACAATTCGCTCACCTCGGCCGGGAATGTCACCGTCAACAGTGGCGGTCAATTCCAGCTCGGATCGAGCACTGTGACGAATTGGTCGCTAGGCGCAGGCTCGGTTCTGTATTTGAACGGTTCTGGCAAAGCGTCCGGGGTGAATAACCAAGGTGCGTTCCGCTTTCAAAACAATGCCGCCGCTTCGAGCTTCGACACCCCGATTTCGCTGCAAAGTGATTCAGCGATCTACGTCAACGGGAACCTCGCCGGTGCGCCGCCGACCGTGGGATCGCTCACGATCAGCCGGCCCATCGCCGGCCCTGGAGTGCTCACCAAGAATGGCACCGGCGTGCTGGTCTTGGCGAATGACAATACCTACGGAACAACCGCGCCCACGTCGATCAACGGCGGAACGCTGATCCTGGCCAACACGCTGAACGATGGTGGCTATGCAGTCCCGGGCGACGTCACGGTCGGCAGCACCACGAATACCAATCCGACGGTCCTGCAATTGGGCGCCACGGGACAACAATTGCCCGCAACGGCGAACATTCGCCTGGTGGCCTCCACGGCCACCCCCGGCATTACGGGCACCTTTAATCTGAATAGCTTCAATCAGACGATCGGCAGTTTGAACAGCACCGATGGCGGTGGCCTGGTGCAGAACAATGGCATCACCGGCAATGCCACGCTTTCGATCGCCGGCGCCACCGTCGCTAGTTCCTACACGGGCGTGCTGCAGGATGGCGCCGCCGCGGGAACCGGCACGCTGGCTTTAGCGTTCACCGGCCCACAATCATTGACTCTGAGCGGCGCTAGCACCTACACCGGCGGCACGACGATCAGTGGCGGCGCCCTGATCGTGAACAACACGACCGGCTCGGCCACGGGATCCGGAGCGGTCACCGTGACCAATGCCACGCTGGCGGGCACGGGCGCAATCGCCGGTCCTGTCAGCCTGCTGGGCGCGACGCTGGCCCCCAGCAGCGGACTGGCCGCGGCGGCGACACTGACATTGGGAACCACGACCCTCGATGCCGCTTCGGCAATTCACTATCAGTTAGGCACGCCCGGCACGACCGGTGGCGGCGTAAATGACCTGGCGATCATCAACGGCGACCTGACGCTGGCCGGCACGTTCAATGTCGCAGCGCTCAGCGGTTTTGGCGCTGGAATTTATGAGTTGTTCTCGTATACCGGCACGCTCATCGACAACGGCTTGACTCTCGGTTCCTTGCCTTCTGGCTTCAGCTACAGCCTCGACGAAATCTCGAATCCCGGCGAGGTGTTGCTCAAGGTCACTTCCACTTCGACCGAATTGCCCGGTGACGTCAATAGCGATGGCATCGTTAACGGCCAAGATATTGCCCTGATCGCCAGCAACTGGCTGGCCACGGGCGCAGGCGCCGCAGGTGACGCCAACCACGACGGCATTGTCAATGGTCAGGATATCGCCTTGGTGGCGTCGAATTGGTTGGCCACGAGCGGCCCGGGCCTGGGGTTTGCGAATGCCGACGGCGGCACACTGAGCGCGGTGCCCGAGCCGGGAAGCATGTCGCTACTGGCGCTCGGGCTGGCCAGCGGAGTCTTTGCAGCCCGACGCCGACGCAGCCGTTAATTGAATTTGACGGGTGCGCATCGTGAGGAAAGCGAAATGGTGTCTCGCGTCGCGTAGCGGACCGACGTCCTCGTAGGACGTGCAGGGCTGCACATAGCGACAATGCGCAAGCGACGGCGGTCCAACGGCCACTACTCGCGCGAGTACATCCACAGTGGGCCGCTTGCCTTTCGGGGCAGGCGGCCCGTTTTTATTGCGCGGCCTGCTGCGGGCTTCGATCAGCTGCCCCCCTGTAGCGCCACACCGTACTTAGCGATTGCGCGTAATCGTGATCGCAACGCCGCCGCCGAACATCGCCCAGCCGCCGCTGGTCATCATCGGCATCGCCGGGATGATCGAGTACGAGATACTGCTGTTGTTCTGCGGGAAGTAATCACGAGCTTGCACATAATTGTTCTTCGCCGGAGCGGAGTTGGCGCCGCCAGATGCAATTTGTGCGGCCGCCGGACGCGGTCTCTCGACACGACGAGCTTCGGCGCGGGCTTCACCAGCGGCAATATGCAAATGACGCCTCTGTTCGAACGCCTGGTGCGCCTCGACCGTCGATTGATGTTTCACCGCAAAGCGCGCGAGTCGATCTTTCAGTTGGTCTGGTGTTGAAGCCACAACGTCCGGCAACAACTGCCGTCGCTTCTTGACATAGGCCGGCGAGGCAACCGAGAGAGTTTCTGCGAAGTAACTTTGCACGTCCGCGGCTCCCGGCCCGTACAAAATTTGCAGCTTGGCGTCGACGTCTTGAACGAATTTCGCGCGATCTTGTGCGGCGGTCCCCTGAGCACGCTCGGCAAACCGCGCCCGCATCTGTTGCACTTGCTCAACATCATAGAGGGACTGAATCTGCAACCATTGCTCGAAGCGCAGCAGCGTGTCCTGCCACTCGTCGCCGGTCAAGAAGGGGCGCTCCGTCTCGGACGACAAGCTCGATTCGATCGGCGTTATCGCTTGCGGCGCAGGCTTGTTCACCGCGGGCGTCGACTTCGCCTGGGCAGGTGCAGTTTTTTTGGCAGCCGGCGCGGCGCGATTCTTGGCAGGCGCCGGTTGCTGCGCCAAGAGAACAGAAGTATGCAGCAACATGACGACCGCAGCCAGGCTCGCAATGAGGTGCTGAAGCTGGCGCGGCAAAAATGTGCGGCGAAATTTTGAAGAAGACGCGCGCATGGCAATAGTCCCTTACATAAGGATATCAGCCGTTTGACCGACGGGCCAATAATTCAAATCCGTGAGACCGCCACACTCGATTCATATCCGCGGGCGGTAAATCCCCGAAAATGCCGAATGGGCCGACGCAGACGGCTTCGTTAGGGAACACGGGGGGCGAGATGCAGCTCCGTAACGTCGCGCGGCCCGATCGACACCGGCCGGTCGAAGGTAACGCATTCGTCAGCTTCCCCGGAGGCAAAGCCCCGCGGGCCGGGAGGCGTGGTCACCCACGGTAGCCGTCCGCCGCCGTGCGCTGAACTTTCGCCTATGCCCACGTCTCATGTGCGGCGCCCGTCCTATCACACTGCGTTCGCGCTACTGGGTCGCGAGGGGCAATTGTCCTCGACACTGAACTTGTCCGATTCGCCATGTGAATTGGAGCACTGGCGTCAGGTCTTCGCCGGGTTCTGTTAGGCAAGACCACCTCGCCAGCACGAAGCAGGAAGGCCGCGCAAAGATTGCCGATTGTGCTAATTATTCGCACGTCGAATTGCCGAAATCTGGGGGTGAGTCTCGGCGCCTTGGGTAGTGCGTGAAGATCGCCGAGCAACGCGCCTGAAGGGAATTGCCATGCACTCTAGCTGTCGACCGATGCTAGCGGCGACGTTGCTGCTTGTCAGCGTACTAGCAACCCGAGCGCAATCAAACGAGGGGCCGATCGAGTCTGGGCCGGATGATTTGGCGCCGATCGTCGCGGCCAGTGATGATTTTGTGACCGAGAGCGCCGTGGTCGTGCCGCCCGAGCCCCCTTCCGCGTTCTCGCTCCAAATTCCCAATCGTGCGCCCGGTCTGCAATTCAACGGCGGGGTGTTGATGTTGCAGCCGAGCGCCGACAACCTCGGCTGGGCGGTGTTGACGGTAGAGAAGAACTATGCCTCGGCGGTCCCTTTAGCCTCCCCCTACTGGGAAGTTCAAAGCCTGCGTCCCGGTTATCAACCTGGCTTCGAATTCGGGACAAGCTATTCGTTTGCCGGCCGCGGCACCGATTTCCAAGTTAACTGGCAACACTTGCGCACTAGAACATCGGATGCGGTCGGCGTGTGGGACAGTGGGCAATGGATCTCTCCTTTCTCGCAGACGGGCCCTCCCACAGCCGATTCCTATGACCAGATCGATAGTCACACGGGCGTGAACAAGCTCTTATCTGCCGAAGGTCAGGTGAAGTTTGCGTACGATGCGGTGAATTTCGATTTCGGTCAGTACATCTCAGTTGGTGCGCCGCTGACGGTGCGCCTCTTCGGCGGCTTGAGTTATGCCAGGATTCAAGAGAAATTGATCTCTTCGTTCTACGGAACTCCGCCCCCCGCCGGAACGCCGTTTCCCGCATCAGTACCGATCTACTTATCCTTGAACAACACGTCGACGTTTTCCGGCGTCGGGCCGCGGCTGGGGATCGACACGAACTATCAGTCACGCCGCGGCCTGCGATTTACCGGCCAATTAGCCGGCAACCTGCTGATTGGGCCAACGCAGCCTGCGCAGTACGAGTTCACAGCCACGAGCCCCGAGTTGGCTGCCGTCGGAATTCCCGTGAACTACGAGTTCATCAGCAGCAAACAGGTGTTTCACGCCATCTGGGCGGCGAATGCCCGCCTCGGTTTGGGGTTCTCGCGATGCCTGGGCAGCGGAGTCTTGCTGACTGTCGACGGGGGCTACATGGCCGCCGTGTATGCCAACGCCCTGGGGGGCTATGAGACTAACAACAACGTCTTGGCATTGCAGATCGGGTCGTTGTCGACAGCCAGCATGCGACAAACGCTGAGCAATTTCTCAGTCAACGGCTTCTACCTAGACGCTGGTCTGAAGTTCTGACGAACGTCATGAACCCGCGCCAGGCTGCAAGGGCGCGATGAAACGCGTGCCTGCGCGCGGAATGCTCTGCTGCGAAGCATCCATGACCGGTGGCGCTTGGGCCCAGGCATGTCCGGACAGCGCCCACTGGTAACCGCGGTCGAACAAGTTGCGCATCGTGGCCTGGTCGAATTCCATGCTGTCTTCATGGATCGGCCAATTTTGTGGAATCGTCGCCACGCGGAAGTCCATGCCCGTGAGCATGGTCAAGGTGTAGATGCGGATCAGATCGTTGCGCGTCTGAGCATAGGTGAGCGCGCTGAGCGAACTGCCGGCAATCTTGACCGTGCGATTTTCGACGCATTTCGGATCGGGATACGCCTTGCCGGCAACCAGCACATAAACGCAAGATCCGCTCAGGGCTCGATGTCCGCCGCTGAGTTCGCCGTGTTCGACCGGAATCATCGAAGCGCGGAAGAAGACCTGCGCCGTGGTGCCGCCGTCGACATGCATTTCGGTATACGTGCGACCGTTGACGTCGATATCAATCGGCACGGGCGGAAAGAAGCCCGGGGGCGAGGCCGAAGCCAGGACGATCTTGCGGTACAGCGCCAATGAGTCGGGATTGCCGCTGGCCGCGATCGCGCCCATGTCCCAGATCACCAAGCGCCCCGTGTCGACGTTCGTGGTGCCGATGAACAATCGCCGCCCCAGGGCGTGGGCTTGCGCGACCTCGCACAGGATCTGCGGGGTCACTGATCTTTCGATGATCTGAGCCAGCGGCTCGGACAATGCTATCGAGTCTGACCACAGCACTGCCGGCTTAAACCGCTTTTGGTAAATGTCGGCGGTCGTGGTCGTTGTGTAAAACTGCCGCAAGGCCGGATCATATTGTGGTCCGAGGAAGGCGTAGGTCGCGATCAGCGCTCCGGTGCTGACCCCGCTCACGATATCGAACGGCGGACGCTGGCCGCTTGTAGTCCAGCCATTGAGCAAACCTGCGGAAAAAGCTCCGTAGCTCCCTCCGCCGGAAAGAGCCAGGACGTTGTATTTCTTGGCGTGAGGGTCGACTTCGCCCGCTTGCGAAGCGCGCAAGCGCGCGAGCGCCGAAGCAAAGGCCATCTGTTCGTGGGCGTAATCAACGGGGGCCGTCGCATTCAAATCGACGGTGGATTCAGGCGCGAGCAGCCCCACCGGAACGCACGACCGGCAGTAGGAAACGCATCCGGAAAGGACCAGGCAAACCGTCAGGCCGCAGCAGGCGAGCAGCAGCGCTCGACCGCGCGGCGAAATGAGCCATGTCCCTGGCACTGTGCGTTCCATCAAGCCAACCGCGCGCGTTCCGACGATGATGCGAACAGAGTACTACTGGCAACTATACCCCCGTCCTTTGCGTCAGGCGGTCCCGCGCATCAGGTCGTAGCTACTTACCTACCGTCGCTCGCCGGTACACAAGCGCACTGTCGCGAAAGTCCACTTGCGCGGCAAATCTTCGCGCGTTGGCAAAGTCCGCGCAGGCAGGCGCAGCGCGTCACTCTGTTTACTTAGGAGCGACTACTTGCGCGGACGCTTCATCCAAAAACGCACCGAGAGCGCCCAGGAGACGACCAGGTAATACACCGGGTAGAAGAGGGACAGCGACGTCAATTGTTGCGACGTCGAGCCCGCGAACGGGGGCTCGTGCCAACGCCACAGGATGGCGACAAGAAACGCGCCCCAGATGCCGCCGAGAATCGTGGAAGCGCGATTGAGAGCGCCCGGCTGCGAGGGGTACAGATAGCGAGCCGGCACGAACGTCAGCGCCGAGAACGTCATCAGCAACGTCACGGTTCCCCACACCGGCGGCTGCAAGGCATACAAGTAAAATGCCACCAGGTTCCAATAGGAGGGAAAGCCAAGAAAAAAGCCATCTTCGGTTTTGACCGAAACCTGGCAGAAACCATAGGCGCTGGCCAAGAGCGGTACGAGAAGCCAGCCGCTTTGCCGCTCGGGAAGTAAATCGGCTTGGTAAATCAGCAACAGCGGCAAGCATGTGTAATTGAGAAAGTCGACCAGATCGTCCAGACGTCGTCCGTCGAAGCCGGGCAACACTTCCTTGACGCGGATTCGCCGCGCGAACCAGCCATCGGTGGCGTCGATCAAGATGCCAAGCGCCATCAGCAGGAACGCATCGCGAAAGCGCATCGGGTCTTCGCCGACCAATACATAAGCAATCGCGCCGGCCACCACGAGCCCCATGCCCGTATAGAGGTGAACACCCCAGGCGCAAATGTGAGTCAGGCTGATCCGCCGCTGTTCGACATTCGTCGACATATGGAAACTCGTTGGTTATTTCGCCAGCTGAAACCTATCGCCCTCTTCGCAATCACTCTTTCCCACGGCGGACTTTCGTCGACCGTTGTTCAGCCCTCGACTCTACCAAGAACTCGCGGCGGGTCCCAGTTGCTGGTCAACCGGCTGACCACGGGGAGTATGATCAGGCCCGCCACGGCGGCCAGTAGGCGCGCCGGGAAAACCGACTCACCCACGGCGGAATCGTACCATTCCGGCGCTGCGGGACCGCCGAGGTACTCCCCCATTTGAGCATAGGGTAGAAACGCCGGCATACCGAACATCGCAATGCCGCCGCCCAGCCGGAGCAAGAGGGACACGAAAAAGGCCGCGATTGAACCAATGCGATTGGCCCGGGGGTCGAACAACGCCATGACCAGTTGCGGAAACAAGAGCACAAACACCAGGTCCGCCGTGAAGAACCACAGATCGGCCACACTGCGCGCCCCGAGCGCCAAGACCGTAGCTGTCACTCCCAAGACTATGATCGAGGCACGGATCATCCGCCGCAGTTCAGCGGTCGATCCCGTGGGCGCCACCAGGCGATGAAAGACGTTCCAACTGAACATCGATCCGGCCGAAAGGATCGAAGCGCTAAAACTCGACGTCACCGCCCCCACGATCGCCCCCAAGCCAAGCATCGCTACCGCCGCAGGCGCTGTATCTCGTAACAGCATGGGGAGTGCCATGGCCGGGCTTTCCTGCAATGTCGCTAGTTGCGCGTCATCCCAGCCCCGATAGGCATAAGCTGCGATCCCTAAAAGCACAGGCGGAATCGTCAAGAGGATCGTCAAAAAACCAGCGAGCACCGAGTGCCATCGCGCTTTGGCAACGCTCTGGCAGGCCAGCACCCGCTGAAAGTAACAGTTCCATGGAATGCCGCCGAAGATCAACATGACGGCCATCTCCCACCAGCCGACGCGGCTCGCAAAGGGCCAAGCCGGGTCGCCGTCACTCAGGGGCGCCAAGGGCGCGGCCAGCGAACCCAACTCGTTGGCGTAATGTTGCCAGGCCGTGGCCACGCCGCCGACTTTGTCCCAGGCGAAAGGGAGTGCGGCGACCATGCCGATGGGCACAAGAAGAATCTGGAACACGTCGGTATAAGCGACGCTCCACATTCCGCCAATGACGGTGTAACAGGTCACCACCGCGGCCGAGGCCACGATCGCTGTTGTCAGATCGACATTCAAGATCGCGGCACAAGTAGCGCCGATGGCTACGAGCAATTCAGCGCTCCAAAAAACTTCGCCCATCATGGCCGGCAGGAAGAGCACGGCCGCCCAAGTGCGACCAAAGCGGGCTTCGAAGGGATCGACGAGCGTGGTGAATTCATGCCGGCGCATCGGCCCGGCAAAGACAAGTCCGCCCAGGATCAAACTCAGTCCGAAGCACACGCCTCCTTGCAACCCGGCCGCCAAACCAGATTGCGTTTTTTCGACGGTGCCGAGCAAGTAACCACCGTCGACCCAGGTGGCCGTCGACGTCAATACGGCGAACCATAGCGGCATGCTGCGCCCGGCCAACAGCAAATCGCTGCGAGAGCGGT
>CAMFLN010000067.1 GCA_945957305.1 uncultured Planctomycetaceae bacterium
GTGCGCAAGATCAAACCCGAGGAGCGCCAGCAGCTCGACTTGAGTTCTCTGCGCGTGGTTCTGTCAGGGGCTGAGCCGATTCGCGCGACGACAATCGATCGATTTGTCGAAGCATTCGCCCCTTGCGGTGTGCGTCGTGATATCTTCCGCCCATGCTACGGAATGGCCGAAGCGACGTTGCTGATTACTTCCTCGCGACGCGAATCCGGTCCCATCACGGGCAGTTTTTCGAAGTCCGAACTCGCACACAACCGCGCAGTCTCGGCCACTCTTGGCGACGCCGATGCCCAAGAGCTGGTCAGCAGTGGCCGGCCGCCGCAAAACCTGCGTGTGTTGATCGTTGACCCGCAGACTCTCACGCCCTTGGCAGAGGGGCAGGTCGGTGAGATTTGGGTCGCTGGCGCTAACGTGGCTAGCGAATACTGGAATCAGCCCACGGCCACGCGTGAGACGTTCCAGGCATTTACCTCGGCCGGAGAAGGTCCTTATCTGCGGACTGGCGACCTTGGTTTCTTTCATCAACAGGAACTGTTCATCAGCGGCCGCCACAAAGACCTGATCATCTTGCGTGGCCGCAACTATTATCCGCAAGACGTCGAAAAATCCATCGAAGGCTGCCACGTGTCACTGAAGCCGTTCTCGGCCGTCGCTTTTTCGCTCGAGGCCGAGGGGCGGGAGCAGCTGGTTCTGGTCCAAGAGGTCACGCGTCCGAACAAAACCGACTTGGAGGAGGTGGCTCGCTGCGTGAGACGCGCGATTTTTGAAAATCATTCGCTGGCCGTGGATCGCGTGGTGTTGGTCCGCGGAGGCTCGATTCCGAAAACGTCGAGCGGCAAATTGCAACGTCGCGACTGCCAACGACGCTACCTCGCCGGCGAACTCGACGTCCTCTTCGCCTGGCATGCAGCCGCCCCGCAGATCGCCGCAGGAACCCCCGACACTTTCGTCGCGCCGCGGAATCCGCTCGAAGCTCGACTTGTCACCGCCTGGGTCGAAGTCTTGGGAGTCGACCGGGTTGGCATCTTCGACAGTTTCTTCGACTTGGGCGGGACGAGCCTGCTGGCGACGCAGTTGGTGAATCGCCTCGCGCCCGAGCTAGGCGTGACGTTGCCGCTGACGGAATTGTTTGATCGTCCCACGATTGCCCAACTCGCGGACTTGATCGCCGAGAAGCAGGCGGCACAGGACGCCCGAGACGCGGCCCTGTTTTCGTATCTCGATCGGCTGTCTGACGAAGAAGCCGAGCGGTTGCTATCCAGTCAGCAAAAGAATTCGGCCTCGGCGTCGGTCTACGATGCCCTCCTCCTGCCCACCGACCACCTTCCCGGTCCATTAAAAGCGACGGGGCATTTGGCCGGCGGCGCCCAACAACACTAACAGCGCATGAAGCGAGACGCAGCGTCATCGACCTCCCCGCCGGAGGAGCGACTCGCGTCGCTTTCCCCCGCTAAGCGTGCGCTCTTCGAGCGCTTGCGCAGTGCCGCCAAGCCCAGCGCCGCGCTGCCGCATCACGATCCGTCGGAGCCGGCGCCTTTGTCTCCGGCGCAAGAGCGGCTCTGGTTCCTCGACCAGTTGGAGCCAGGTAACCCGTTCTACAACGTGGCGGTGCGACTAAGGCTCAGCGGCACGCTCGACGTGCGCGCCTTGGGCGCAGCATTGCGCCTCGTGATCGAACGACATGATGCGTTGCGCACTGTCTTTCACACGGTCGCCGGTCGCCCCGAGCAAATTGTCCAGCCGACGACCATGTTTCAGCTGGAACACGAGGATCTGCATGGCCTGACAGACGCGGCCCGGGTCGCCGCTGTGGCCCGCATTACTCAGGCCGAGGCGCTGCGCCCCTTTAATCTTTCACGAGGGCCCTTGATTCGGGCACGCTTGCTCACCGTAGCCCCGGATGATCATGTCCTGCTGCTGACTTTGCACCACATCATCTGCGATGGTTGGTCGATGGCTGTGTTGCGTGACGAAGTCGCGGAACAATACACTACCATAATGGCGGGTCACGCCACCCGACTGCCTCCGCTCCCCTGTCAATACGCGGATTTTTCACTGTGGCAGCAGATCGAACTGCAAGGCGACAATTCCCGTGCGCACTTGGATTACTGGAGGGCGCAGTTGCAGTCCCTGCCCGGCCCTCTGTCGCTCCCGATCGACCGGCCGCGGCCCGCGGTGCAGACGTACCATGGGAATACCTGCCGGCGACGGATCGATTCGCGCATGACGGGTGCGCTGCGGCAACTTGCCGCCGAGGAGAATGCCACACTGTGCATGGTCTTGCTGGCGTCGTTTCAAGTTGTGCTGGCGCGGCTTTCGCGCGACCGCGACATTTGCGTTGGCCTGCCGATTGCAAACCGTCTGCGACCGGAATTCGAAAAGCTGATTGGATTCTTTGTTAACACGCTCGTGATCCGCGGCCGTCTGGAAGACAATCCCAGTTTTCGCCAGTACCTGGCACAAATCCGGCAAACATTACTGCAGGCCTATGAGCACCAGGAGGTTCCCTTCTCGCGCCTGGTGGAAGAGCTTGTTCCCACGCGCGAGTTGAGTCGCAGCCCACTCGTCCAGGTGATGTTCGTTTTGCAAAACATTCCGCGGACAGCTCGCAGCATCGCCGGCTTGACGATCACCGAGCAAAGCTTCGATCACGCGCCGGTGTCTAATTTCGACTTGACCCTGAACGTCGACGAACATGCCGATCGGCTCGATCTGTCCCTGGTCTACAACACAGATCTGTTCCACGCCGCGACAATCGAGCGGCTGCTCGATGGCTACCTGGCACTGCTGTCAGGCGTGCTGGCCGATCGAGATTGTTCGACCCTCGCGCTGCCGCTTGTGACAACGGCCGAGCGCGAGCAATTGCTGGTCACCTGGAACGAGACAGACCGCCCCGTTGCCGCGGAGCGGTGCATCCATGAGTTGTTCAGCGCCCAAGCTCGCCGCACTCCGCAGGCGGTTGCCCTGCGTTACGAAGGGCAAGAGATCACCTACGAAGATCTCGACGTGCGAACAAACCGTTTGGCGCAGTACTTGATCACACAAGGCGCCACGGTCGACGAACCGATCGGCGTCTGCTTACCGCGCTCGCCTGAACTGATTACGACGCTGTTGGCGATTCTCAAAGCCGGTGCCGCCTACTTGCCGATCGATCCTCTATATCCTGCTTCCCGTCGCGCCGCCATGATTGCTGACGCGCAGTTGCGGCTCATTGTCTGCAACCGCGAGACCGTCAACTGCGTCGCCGAGGGAACGCACCGCACCATTTTCGTCGAAGAAGCCACGAACGACGGTCGCGAATCGACGGATTGCCCGCCGCCGCGCGCGACCTCTGCTAACGTCGCCTACGTCATTTACACCTCGGGCTCGACGGGTCTGCCCAAGGGGGTCATGGTCCCTCACCGCGGATTGGTGAATCATGCCACGGCCATCGCGCGCGAGTGCAATTTGCAGCCGGGGGATTCGGTGCTGCAGTATCTATCGCTCAGCTTCGATGCAGCCGCGGAGGAGATTTTTCCAGCGCTCACCAGCGGCGCCACACTGCACCTGCATCCTGCGCCGGCCGAGCTTTCGGGTCGAGTGTTGCTCGATTGGTCGCGCGAAAACCAGGTCAACGTATTGCACTTGCCCGTCGCAGTGTGGTCGTCGTTGTTCGAAGAAGTTTCCCGCCACGGCTTGCCAGCGGTGCGCCATCTGAAGACCGTGCTCGCCGGCGGCGATACGTTGTCCGCCGAGCAGGTGCGTCAGTGGCGGCGAGCCACGGGTGACCGCGTGCGCTTTTTGTTCGCCTACGGCGTGACCGAGTCGACCATCACCAGCACGCTCTTCGATGCGTCAATCGCGCTGCCGGAGACCTCATCGAATTGCTTGCCCATTGGCCGCCCGATTGACAACACCAGGTTGTATGTTCTGGACGAGTTGCAACAACCAGTGCCCATCGGTGTCGCCGGCGAGCTCTATATCGGCGGCGTCAGCACGGCGCTGGGCTACTTGCGCCGCCCCGAACTGACCGCCGAACGATTTCTCAGCGATCCCTTCAGCGACACCCCGGGCGCACGCATGTATCGCACCGGCGATTTGGTGCGTTATTTGCCGGACGGAAATCTGGAATTCCTGGGGCGTGCCGATCGCCAGGTCAAGGTGCGAGGTTACCGCATCGAGCCGGCCGAAATCGAAGCCGTACTGCAACTGCATCCGCACGTCGGCGAGGCGATCGTAGTGACCTGCGGTCAAGGGGAAGACAAACGTCTCGCGGCCTACGTCGGGACGCGGCCTGGCCTCGCCCTGACTGCGGAAGAACTACGCACGTTTCTTAGCACACGTTTGCCGGGGCACATGCTGCCAGCCGCAATTTCGGTTCTTGAAGAGCTTCCTCGCTTGGCTTGTGCCAAGGTCGACGTTGCGGCATTGCCCGCCCCGAACTGGGAGCGGGGCGAAACGAAAGTTGCCTTCGTTGCGCCGCAAACTCCGGCCGAACAGGCGCTGGCTCAGATTTGGGCCGAGGTTTTGGGGCGCGCGGCGATCGGAGTCCACGACAACTTCTTCGATATTGGCGGCGATTCCATCCGCAGTATTCAAGTTGTCGCACGTGCCGGGGCGACCGGCTGGCGCATTACTCCCAAATTACTCTTCCAGAATCAGACGATCGCTCAATTGGCGCAAGTGGCCGAGCCGGCGCCGACGATGGCCACTCAACAAGAGCCGGTGATCGGGCCGGTACCGCTGCTGCCAATCCAACATGAGTTTTTCGCGCTCGGCACGGCCGATCCTCATCACCACAATCAGTCGGTTTTGCTGACGGTTTCGCCGCTTGTCACGCACCAGATGCTTGGCACCGCGCTGCGAAAGTTGCTTACCCATCATGATGTGCTGCGTTCACGATTTGCGGATCTTGGTTCCGCGTCGTGCGCGCAAGAAATCGAACCGCCCGCGGAGGACTCAGCGCTCGCGGTTGTGGACTTGGCCGATCTGTGCGACGGCGAGCTCAGTGCGACCATCGAAGCGCAAGCCGCGGAGTTTCAGGCCAGCTTGAATCTGGAACAAGGGCCTGTCGTTCGATTCGTTCTTTTCGCGTGTGGCCCAGCGCGGCCGGCGCGTCTGCTGATGGTGATCCATCACCTGGTCGTAGACGCCGTCAGTTGGCGCATTCTGCTGTCCGACCTCAATCTTGTGTGCCAGCAGCTTGTACGTGGGGATGCCCCTGCGTTGCCGCTGAAAACGACCTCGATCTGCCAGTGGGCTCGACGCCTCCAGGAAATGGCCAGCTCATCCGGCGTGCAAGATGAACTCGCCTTCTGGACCAACCAAACCGTAACGCCCGCAGCAGCGCCGGCGCCGACCAAGCCCAATCTGGTAGGCTCGTCCGCCACGGTCTGTCATGTGCTCGATGCGACAACGACGGACCGGTTGTTTGGCGAAGCCCAGACCGCTTATCGCGCCAAAGGGCAGGAACTGCTCGTCGCCGGACTGGTCAAGGTGTTGGCCGACTACGAGCAGAGCAAGACGGTTTGCTTGAATCTCGAAGGGCATGGCCGCGAAGATCTCTTTGATGACGTCGACCTCTCTTGTACCGTCGGCTGGTTCACAGCACTTTTTCCCGTGTGCTTCATGCTGCCAACGCGTCACACGCCGGGCATTGCGGTGCGTGTGGTCAAGGAACAGTGCCGCGCAGTGCCGCGAGGAGGCTTGGGCTATGGCTTGCTGCGGTGGTTATCGCCGGATGCTGCCGTGCGTCAAATGCTGGCCGCACGGCCGCAACCAACCATTGGATTCAACTTCTTGGGTCGACTGGACAACGCGCTGCCCGCCGACGCACTCTTTCAACTCGCCGCGGAATCGCCAGGGCCGGTGGTAAGCCCTCGGGGCGCCCGCCGGCATTTGTGGGAAATCATCACCTTTGTGCACGACGGCCGCTTGCATATCGAATGGCATTTCAATCGCGACGTGCATGACCGGACGACCGTCGCAGCGCTCACAACTGATTTTGCGAAAGTACTCGGCGACCTCGTCGATAGCGTCCACACCGCCGAATCCGAGGCTCTGGCTCCGGTCGATTTCCCCTTGGCGGAACTCGATCAAGAGGAACTTGCGGCGTTGGGCGAGTTGTTGGCCGACGAATAGAAAGTAATGGCGATGAAAAACGTTGCCGACATTTGGCCGCTTGCACCGCTGCAAGAGTTGATGCTGACGCACGCGCTGGCGGACGGCGATTCGCACTTGCTCGTCGAACAATTTCACGCCACGCTGACAGGCGACCTCGACAGCGCCTTGTTTCGTCAAGCCTGGGAACAGGTCGTCGCGCGACACCCGCTATTGCGCGCCGCCTTCGCGTGGGAGGGATTAAAGAAACCCGTCCAGGTCGTGCGGCGCGAAGTGCAGCTTCCGTGGACCGACCTGGATTGGCATTCGCGGCCCGAGGGCGAGCGTCGTGGGCTGCGTGACGAGTTGTTGCAAACAGCAAGGCAACAACCGCTCGATCTCACCCGCCCGCCGCTGATGCGATTTTGGCTCGTGCGGCTTGCCAGCCAGGAGTGGTTGTTCGTCTGGAACTGTCACCATCTGATCGTCGACGGCTGGAGCCTGAGCATCGTTATCCGCGAGGTCTTCGCGTGCTACGCGGCGCTCAAACAGGGGCAATCCCCGCCCTGGGAGCCGTGCGGCAGTTTTGCAGATTACTTGAAATGGCTGGCGGCCCAATCCGCGGAGCAGGCAAGCGGATTCTGGCAGCAGCAACTTTCGCCACCTTCGCCGCTGTGTGCGCTCCCTCTTAGGGATGAGTCAGCCATTGCCCATAACGTGGCCCACGCCGAACGAGAAGTGCGCTTGTCGTCTGCGGCCTCGGCACAACTGGTGGATTTTGCTCGCTCGTGCCGCGTCAGCCCGAGCGCCTGTGTTGAAGCGGCCTGGGCAGTGCTGCTATCGCGGCACGCCGAGTCAACCGATGTGCGCTTCGGCATCACGGTTGCAGGCCGACCCCCGCAAGTCGCGAGGGTGGAAACCGTCGTGGGCGCCTTTGCCAATAATATTCCGCGCCGCATCATGCTGTCGCCCAAGGAAACGGCCAGTTCGCTGTGTCAACGGCTCTATCTGGCACAGGTCGATGCTCAGCCGTTCGAGCACTGCTCGGCACAACAGATCGCTGCGGCCGCGGACGCTCCCGTCGATTCGTTGTTCAACACCCTCGTCGTCTACGAAAACTATCCGTTACAAGCCGCCGACGACCGCGCGATTGCCGCAGTCACGGTCCGCGACCTGCACGGCACGGCCACGGCGAACTATGCGCTTTCCCTCGTCGCCTTGCCGGGCCGCGAGTTTACTTTCCGTTTGTTGCACGACGCGACACGTTATTCGGCTGCCTCCGCTGACCGGCTGTTGGCGCAGTTCGTCGCGCTGCTTGAGAATCTAACGCAGCAAGCGGATAAACCTGTCGGCATGTTGCGGCTCGTTTCGCCACAGGATGCAGAAGTCCTCCGTTCCTTGACTGTCGATGCTGACGTGCAACGGATCCTCGACAGCGCTCGCCAGCCGGCCCCCCTTGGCATGCCTGGCGAGTTGTGGATTCCAGCGCGGAAATCCCCAGCCCCCTCACAGGCCGAAACGATTACGGATCCTCTCGACGCCAGCGGAAGTCGTTTGCTGTTGTCCACCGGCTATCGTGCCGCGCTGCAGCCTGATGGTGAAATCGAATTCCTGGGTCCCGCGAGCGCACGCACTGGCGACCTCTTGCGCTGTGGAAGAAAAACGATCGCAGCAGCAGAGCTGACAGCCGTCTTATCGCTCAGTCCTCTCGTGGCGGACGTCGCTGTTGTCTCGCATCTGGATCGCGACGGCCGGTCGCAGGTCGCGGCCTATGTTGTGCCGGCCGCCGATTCTGCCGTCGCTGTGGCCGCTGATCAAAGTGGTCTGCTGATCGCCGAACTGCGGAGCTTTTTAGGCGAACGGGTTTCGTCAGCGTTCCAGCCCACAGCCTGGCGCACGGTCGCTGCGATCCCGCGCACCCCCGAGGGCGCGATCGACCGGCCTGCGCTGCCCTCGCCGCTGACGCCTCGCCCCGAGCTATCGCAGTCATTCGTAGCACCGCGGGACGCATGGGAGTCGCGGGTCGCGGCGGTCTGGTCCGAGGTCTTAGGGATCGAAGCCATCGGTATGACGGACGGCTTTTTGGAATTAGGCGGAAATTCGAGTCAAGCGATTGCCTTGCTCACTCGGCTGGAGGCGGAATTCGGCCGTCGTTTACCCCTTTCTGCACTGTTCGCCCAGCCAACTGTCGAACACGTCGCCCGGCTCTTGAAATCAGCTTCCGGGAATTCCGAGGAAACGCTGATCGTGCCGCTTCGCCCGGGCGGCAAGCAGGCGCCGCTATTTTGCATTCACCCCGCGGGGGGGACCGTTTTCTGTTACCTCGAATTGGCCCAACTGCTTGACGAGGAAATCCCGGTTTACGGAATTCAGGCGCGCGGCGTGGACGGTCTCTCGGCGCCGCACGAGACGATTGAACAGATGGCGGCCGACTACTGTCGCGCGATCAAGAAAACGCAAATCACTGGCCCCTATCGGCTGTGTGGTTGGTCGACCGGAGGGGTGATCGCCTTCGAAGTAGCCCAGCAATTGCTCGCCGCGGGGGACGACGTATCACTGCTGGCCTTGCTCGATGCGGCCATTCCTGGACCAGACCAGTCGTTTGACGAGCACGATCTGGTGCCAATGTTGCAATTGATGTTCCCCAGCGAAAACGGCGATCAGCTCAAAGCCTTACGTGAATTACCCGTGAATGAGCAAGTGGATTATTTCCGCGACCGAGCATTAGCGGCGCGATTATTGCTCAATGGAGCCGGCGATCAGGGAACTCGCTCCGTCTATGACGTTTTCGAAGCCAACATGAAAGCTGTTGTCGCCTATCAGCCGCAGTCTGCCAACCTCGGGCTGACCTTGATTCGCGTGGCGGAACACGCCACGCCCATGCATGCCGATCCGCACCTTGGCTGGGGATCGTGGACATCAGGAGACATTGCGACTCATGTCGTCAACGGTAGTCATCTAACGATGCTACAAGCGCCGGCGGTCACAGAAGTGGCCGATCACTTAAATCGCTATTTTGCGGAAAGGCAAGACAGCTGCTGCACGGCTGAATTGGCGACGCGGAGCTGAATCCGCAAACAATCTCAGGGCAAACGGGAGCCGTTATGCAAGATCCAGCCCAACAC
>CAMFLN010000068.1 GCA_945957305.1 uncultured Planctomycetaceae bacterium
GCCTGGGACTCAGCCTGGTGCACGGCACCATTCGTGATCATTTGGGGGAGATCCGCGTCGATAGTTCGCCAGGGCAGGGGACGACGTTCACGATCGAGCTGCCGCGCTACCGCCCGCGGAATTGATTTGCCGCGCTTTCTGCGGGCACGCAGCCTGCTTCCGACTTCATCGCAGCCGACTGCAGTTGTGCCGCGTTTCGGACGATAGCAACAAGAGGTGCCGCGGGACGCGCTTCTTGATCCCGGGCGTTGCAAGCATTGCTGTCACCGCGGAAGCGAGCGAGCATGTCGTTGCCCTCGGCCAAACGCCATCACCAGCGGCGAGTGGTAGCCTGTCCACCGGCGCGCCACGGCTGCTCTTGCAACACCTCGAGCATTTCGCCAGACTACGCGACCCTGTCAAAGTTGCCAGGGCACACATCTCGCGGTTCATTCGACACCTTGCCGGCCAGCGGCCTCGTGATTTTCGGAGCCTGCTTCCCGGGGAAAACCATGCGCTACGCTTGTTGCGTTATCTGGTTGCTCTGCGCGCTGTCCGGCTGCGCCTCGATGCGTCAGCCGCCCATGCTGCTGCAGAACCCCGTGCTTGCGCCGCCGCTGGACCGCGATGTGTTCTGGGATCAATTGGTCGCCGTGGTCGACAATTATTTCGAAATCGAACGCGAGGACCGCGTGCGCCTCGTGGACAACATGCCCACGATTGGGCGGATTGACACCGTGCCCGAGCTGGGCGCGACGATCTTCGAACCGTGGCGGAGTGATTCGGTCGGGTTCTACGAGCGCTTGGAATCGACCTATCAAACCATTCGCCGCCGCGCGCTGATTCAGGTGGTGCCGTCGGAGAACGGCTACATGGTCGACGTAGCGGTCTACAAGGAGCTGGAAGACTTGCGGCGGCCCGACCACTCCAACGCCGGAGATGCGACCTTCCGCAACGACGACTCGCTGGACCGTTACAACGACCAGACCCAAGGACCGACCAGCACGCTGGACAGCTTTCCGACCTATGGGCGCGCCCGCGGGCCGATTGGTCCGCAGCCCTTTACGCTGGGTTGGATTCCCATCGGCCGCGACACGGCACTCGAGCAACGAATTATTGCGGACCTGCTGATGCGGCTGGGCGTACCGAGCAGCGACTGTGCCGCCGGCCCACCGCTTCACTAGCGTCGGCCATTGGGCCAACCTACAGGCACAAGCTTGTGTGCCATGCCTCACAGTGGCTCGCTTTTCGCTGCACTGCTGGCGTTGCAACGAATCAATTCATCCGCAGAGGGCGCAGAACGCGCGGATAAGGATTCACAAGACAGCGGGTCTAAGCACTCGCGAATTCGATCGCAGCCACTTTATTCTTACATCTCAATCGCTATCTGCGCTTTCTGCGTCATCTGTGGATGAATCTCTTCTCGCACTCTGATGCGAGCGCGCGGACAACGCGAGCGAGTTGAGACTGTCCGCTCTACCCCGGGGCTCCTTTGACAGAGCACTCCAAAGCACTTGAATGCCCTACGCCCCGGGCGTGGCCGGCGTTGAGATCGTCGTGGGCAGCGTTGTTCCTGTAAGCGGTGTCGCGGCGACTTTGTGGAATACCGGCAGCTTGATCGTGAAGGCCGTTCCCTTGCCGGGAGTGCTGTCGACGCGGATGCGGCCGTGGTGCGATTCGATGATGTCGCGGCACATCGACAGCCCCAGCCCTGTGCCACCTTTGCCGCTGGCGTCGGGTCCGGCTTTGGTGCTGAAGAATGGATCGAAGATGCGGTGCAACACTTCGGGAGTCATTCCGCAGCCGTTGTCGCGTACAAAAAGATCGACCATGTCGGCGGCAGTGTCGTGTGCCAGCTTGATCACCACGCGCCCCCCTTGGGGCATCGCCTGCCGCGCGTTGATCAACAAATTGAGCAGTACTTGCTGAATCTGGTTGGGATTGGCCGACGCGTGTGGCACGGCGTCGAGGTATTTTTCCACGGTGATGCGGTATTTGTTCAGTTCGCGCTCGAGCAAGAGCAGCGAATCTTCGACCAGCTTGACCATGTCGGTCGGTTCAAACGAATTCGTCCGGTTACGCGCGAATCCCAGAATCGTGCTGGTGATTTTCGCGGCGCGCGTGCCGGCCGACAGGATCTTTTCGAACGCCTTTTCCCGCGTCGCGAGATCTTTGTGGCGCAAGCCGAGCTTGGCGTAGTTGATGATCGTCGTCAGGACGTTGTTGAATTCGTGGGTGGTCGTGCTCGACAGTTCGCCGAGCGCGGTCAGCTTCTGCGCTTGCGCCAGGCGCTCCTTGAGGATGACGACCTGCTCTTCCAGGCTTAATTCACTTGTACCGCCCATGATCACCTGTGCTTCCGCAAACTTGACGGCTCTTGCGTCGCAGGCCGTCAGATACCTCGATTCCGCAGCCGGCAAGATTTCTGCCGTTGCGCTCACTTCGCCTTTTTACGCCGCCAACGTGGCTAACTGGTTGATCGAGTTAGAGTTAGTTACCTGCTACCTATCGTCGTGCTCGCCTGGGCAACTGAAACACAAGCCGTTATAATCCGCCCGCGTGTTCGGTCTGCCGCCTTAAGGATTGTTCGGCGGTTTGGAGAAGCTGGGATGCACACGGTCGATCTTTTGGATCAGGCACTGCGGGCAGCCGAGGAGTTTGGCTACCGTATCCGGCAAGAATGGCTCGACGGCACGTCGGGTGCCTGCGAAATCAAGGGCCAAAAGTGGCTCTTTCTGGATCTCGCCGATACACCTCTCGAGCAACTGCACATCGTGGCTGATGTGCTGTCGCGAGAACAGGCCGAGCGACGTGGAAAGTTAGCGCTCCCGTTGCGACAGTTCATCGAAAACTGCCGAGCGGCTTAGCGGCATCCCCTGATTCCTCGTCGGGTGTTTCGCCAGAGACGCTTCTCAGGTAGCCGCTCCAAGGACGTTCTTGGGTGCCACTGCTAGCTTGCCTAGCAGTGTTGACCCCACCGTTCGGCACTGCTAGAGGAGCCAGCAGAGGCACGCCCAAAGTGTGTTGCAGTTGTCTCAAAAACCTAGCGCGAAGATTCAGCAGGGTTCGCGTTCCTGGCTGTCAGGCCCTTCACCGGATAGTTCGCCACCCCGGTAGAGCCCGTGTGTTTCGATATACTTTTCCACGGCGCGGGGCGTGCGGTAGCGAATGCTCAGTCCGCTCGTGACACGACGCCGTATCTCGCGGCTGCTCAGGTCGATCTGCGGCATTTCCACGTGCAGGCGGCGGATTTCGTCCAGGCGGTCCGGCGCGACCAACCCTGCTAGCACGCCAAAATTCGGGGGGGGTGCTCCAGGGCGGCTGACCACCACGGGGAGCGCCAATTGGCAGATCAGGTCCGGTTCGCGCCAGCGGGGAAGGTCGTCCAGCGAGTCGGCGCCCATCAGAAAGAAAAGTTCCCGTGCCGGCACGTCGGTCGACAACTTCGCCAGCGTGTCGACCGTATAGCTAACGCCCCCCCGGTCAATTTCTGCGCGGCAGACCCGAAACGATTCCTGGCCGGCGATCGCCAGCTCCAGCATTTCAGCGCGCTGTTCCGCGGGTGTGCGCGTCTGCGCTTGTTTATGAGGAGACGTGGCGGCCGGTAGAAACCAGACTTCGTCCAACTGCGCTTGCTCGCGACAGCATTCGGCCAAGAGCAAGTGGCCATAGTGTAACGGGTCGAATGATCCGCCCAGCAATCCTAGCCGCATGTGATCGAACGTCCTTGCTACGGTTGCAGGAGCCCGGGCCGAGCCCCATATTGAACTTCGAGCAAGGCGCAAAGTGCGCATTGCCGATCGATGCCCGACCTATCGTAGCTGACGGCGTGGCGAGTGACCACGTCGCGAATCGACCCCTATAGCGTGAGTAGCGTGAATTCTGGCCGCCAGCAAGAAATGTTTGACGATCTGGCCGCCCCGTGGGAAGCGGACGACGCCGAGGAGCGCCTGATCGCCAAGGTGCTGGTTCCGGTCGGGCCGACGGAACCGCTCGATTATCTCGTTCCAGACGCCTTGCGCGGCC
Source organism: uncultured Planctomycetaceae bacterium (assembly GCA_945957305.1). Classification (GTDB taxonomy): domain Bacteria; phylum Planctomycetota; class Planctomycetia; order Pirellulales; family JACPPG01; genus JACPPG01. Next base: position 4,006 of record CAMFLN010000068.1, read on the forward strand.
AGGTCCAGATTGGCAGCCGCGTGAGCGTCCCGCTGGGGCGGAGCGATCGAATCCGGATCGGTTATTGCGTCGACCTGGTGACGCGAACGACCGGCGGCCGGCTGAAAGCGCTGCACGAAGTCATCGACGAGCAATGTTTGCTCAGTGCGACGATGTTGCGACTCAGCCAGTGGATGGCTGAAAAGTACTTGTGCACCTGGACGCAAGCGCTCGACACGATGCTGCCTGCCGCGGTGCGACAACAGGCCGGCACGCGCCGCATGACCATGCTTTCGGTGCCCGCGGATGTCGCGGCTCGCCTGGAGACATTGCGGCTGCCGCAGAAACAATTGCACGTCCTGCACTACCTGGTGGCGGCCGGACAGCCGCTGTTGCAAAGCGCCGTGATCGAAGCCGTGGGTTGCACGGCGGCGCCGATTGCCGCCCTGCGCCAGAAGGGATTGGTCACGGCCGACGTGGCGCGGGTGCGACAAGAGGACTACGCCCGGCCACAGGCGCAGCGCGAAGATAACCACGAATTGAACGAAGACCAGGAACTCGCGCTCGGGGCGATCCTGGCGGCGCTCGAGGCGCGTACACAACGCACGATCGTCCTGCATGGAATCACGGGCAGCGGCAAGACCGAAGTTTACATCCGCGCGATTCAAGAGATTGTGAGCTACGGTCGGCAGGCGATTGTACTCGTGCCGGAGATCAGCCTCACGCCGCAGACCGAGCAGCGGTTCCGCGCCCGCTTTGGCGAGGTGGCGGTGCTGCACAGCCATATGACGGATGCCGAACGGAGCTGGCATTGGGAACGCATCGCCCGCGACGAGGTGTCGGTCGTGGTCGGAGCGCGCAGTGCTGTCTTTGCGCCGGTGCCCCGGTTAGGGCTGATCATCCTTGATGAGGAGCATGAAGCGTCGTTCAAGCAGGATAGCGCGCCGCGCTACCACGCGCGCGAGGTGGCGCTGCAGCGGGCGCGGCTCGAACGAGTGCCCTTGGTGCTCGGTTCGGCCACGCCGTCACTCGAGAGCTGGCATCGGGCGCAGACGGGCGAATACCAACTGGTCGAAATGCCGCGGCGCGTGCTGGCTCGCCCATTGCCGGATGTGCGCACGATTGATCTACGCAACGAATTCGAGCGTGGAGCGGCTGGCGGAGCGCTCAGCCGCCCGTTGCGTTTGGCCATGCAAGAAGCGCTGGCTGACGGAGGGCAGGTGATTCTGCTGCTCAATCGCCGCGGCTTTGCGACCCATTTGCAATGTCCGGCCTGTGGCGAAGCCGTGCGCTGTCCCCACTGCGACATCGGCCTGACCCATCATTGGCAGCGGGAAGTGGCACTGTGCCACTATTGCGACTACGAGATTCGCGCGCCGCACGTCTGTCCCAGTTGCCGTTCGCCTGGCATTCGCTACCGCGGGTTAGGAACGCAAAAGCTCGAGGCCGAAGTGCGCTCCCGCTTCGCGGACGTGCCGACGCTCAGAATGGACACCGACACGATGCAATCGCCGGGGAGCCATGAACGGGCCCTGGCTGCTTTTCGGCGTGGCGAAGTGCGGATTCTGCTGGGCACGCAGATGATCGCCAAGGGGTTGGACTTTCCGGACGTGACGCTGGTGGGCGTGGTCAACGCCGATACCGCGCTGCACCTGCCTGACTTTCGCGCCGCGGAACGCACGTTCCAACTTCTGGTACAGGTGGCGGGGCGCACGGGGCGCGGCGAGCGCGGCGGACGCGTGTTGGTACAAACCTTCAGCCCGGACCATCCGGCCATTCTGGCTGCCGTGCGACACGACTACACCGCATTCGCCGAACGTGAATTGCCGCTGCGAAGGTTGCTGGGCTACCCACCGTTTACGTCGATGGTGCGCATCGTGGTGCGCGGCCCGCGCGAGACGATTACGCAGGAATTCGCCACGGCCTTGGCCACCTGCGCCAAGGCTGCGCTTGTGCCGGAACAGAGCGGCGCACGAATTCTCGGTCCGGCTCCCGCGCCGATCGCGAAGTTGCGGGGCAAGTATCGGTTTCAGCTGCAGTTGCAGGGGCCTGACGCCGAGGCGTTGCGGGGGGCGGTCAGCCGTGCCCAGGAGGCTTTAAAGCCCCCGGACGACGTGCAGTGGATTGCCGATGTCGACCCGCTCGATATGCTGTGAGTCGCCTTCGCCGTGCGAAAATGCCGGCAAACCGCGAATTTCAGCGGTCGCGGCCGGGCGAGAGGCTCTGATTGACCTTGGCCGTGTCAATCCTGGAAACATACAATGGCCGTAGCGATTGCGTAATTCCCCGAGAGACGTGGCCGATCGATGTCGTACCGTTCCTTCAAACGCGTCCTGGGCGAGACCAGCCTGGAACGGAAGTGCCGATTCCTGTTCGGCGCCTGCTTGTTGTTGCTGATCACCGGCAGCTTCTGGTGGTACGGCAAGCAGACCGAAGAACTGGTCTACAAACAGAACCCCGGCAAGGGGCGCCTGATTGTAGACACGGTGTTGACGCGCACGCATTGGGAGAAGTTGGAGACGAACGAAGCGTTCAAAAAGATCGTTCCCCTGTTCAGCGAGGACCTGGAGCAGCAGGACTTTACCTACCGCTTCATCGGACTGACCTCGGCGCCGGCGATCGTGAAGCCCGAGAATGCTTTCGAGCGGCGCTTGATCGAAAACTTCATGAACTCCAAGCCGGTCGATGGCGAACCGGAGTTCGAAGGGCGCTTTTCGGCCGACGGGTCCGAATATCACTATTACCAGCCGATCCGCGTGCAGGATTCGTGCACCATCGTGTGCCATCGCCCCGCGGCCAGTGCCGTGGGCGGGGACCCCAGCGTCTCGGTGGCGGGCTTGGGAAGTTTGGGTGTCTCCTACGGTCGGGCGCCCCAGCCTGGGGATCTGATTTCCGTGGCCCGCGTCGATATTCCCAACGACCCCACGCGGCTGGACCTGGCCAAGAATCGTGCGATCCTGCTGAGCACGGCCATCGTCACGGTATTTCTGGCGATGGTGGCTTCCTACATCATTGTGCGCTATGTCATCGTCAAACCGCTGAAGCATTTGCGTGACGTCAGCGATTCGGTCAGCCGCGGCAACGTCGAACAGCGCGCCGATATTCATACGGCTGACGAATTTGAAGAATTGGGCGTGGCGTTCAATCGCATGTTGCGGCATTTGATGACCGCGCAGGAGGAATTGCGCCATTTGAACTTGGATCTGGATACCAAGGTCGACGAGTTGGCGCAGATGAACATGCGCTTGTTCGAGATGAATCGGCTGAAGAGCGACTTCCTGGCCACGATGAGCCATGAGTTGCGTACTCCGCTCAACAGCATCATCGGCTTCAGCGACGTGCTAGGCTCGATCGACTCACTGGACGATCGCCAGAAGCGTTATGTCCAAAACATTCAAAAGTCCGGCAAGATGCTGCTGGATATGATCAACGATATTCTCGACTTGGCGAAGATCGAAAGTGGCAAGATGGAAGTCCGCCTCAGCGATTTCCCGGTCGATCACGTCATTGTCTCGCAATGCGACATGGCGCGCCCCCTGACCGAGCGAAAGAACATCGACCTGGACGTCGAGGTCGCCGCTGGGCTGCCGGAATTGCACCAGGACCAGAGCAAGGTGCAGCAAATCCTCAACAATCTGCTCTCGAACGCCATCAAGTTCACGCCCGAGGGGGGACGGATCGTGGTCTCGGCCCGGCGCGACATCGGCGGGGATCTGCTAATGGTGGTGACCGATACGGGTGTCGGCATTGCCGAAGAGGACCAGGTCGCCATCTTCGAGAAATTTCGGCAAGGGCATACCGTCCTCACCGGCGGCGACGCCATGACGCGCGAGTTCTCGGGCACGGGCCTTGGCCTATCGATTGTCAAAGAGCTTTGTAAACTATTGGGCGGCGAGATCAGCTTGAAGAGCGAATTGGGCAAGGGGAGCGAGTTTACGGTCCGCTTGCCGTGGAGCCTGCCGGAACAAGTGCAGTTCGCTTCGGCCATTCCCGCCACGATGCCCACGGCCGAGAGCACCGAGCGGACGGAGTTCATTCGTCCCCTGCCGGCCGGCGCCAGCGCGGCGCGCTCTTAGCACGCGCTCCGGCGTTCTGGCCATCGTCCCGTATCCTTCGCAGTGATCGCCGTATGTCGAAAACGCCCACAGAATCTCACGAAGTGCACCTGTATACCGACGGCGCTTGCAGCGGCAATCCTGGCCCCGGCGGCTGGGCTTATATTTTGCGTCATCCCGGCTCGGGCAAGGAAGTCGAGCAATCCGGCGCCGAAGAAGTCACGACCAACAACCGCATGGAATTGACGGCCGTCGTGCGCGGCCTGGAAGCGTTGACGCGGCCGGCCAGCGTCGAGCTATTCACCGACAGCGTCTACGTGGGCAAGGGGCTGACCGAATGGATGCCCAAATGGAAGGCCAACGGCTGGCGACGGCGCGAGGGAACGCGCTGGGCTGAGGTGAAGAACGAAGACCTGTGGCGGAAACTCGACGAGCTGATTGCGCGTCATCGACTGAAGTACACGCGCGTCGCCGGGCATAGCGGCCATCCGGAAAATGACCGCTGCGACGAGTTGGCCGTGGCCGCGTATCAGCGCTTTCGTTGATTGCGTCCGCGCTGCGGGGGGTAGAATGAGGCCATGTCTGCTGCCGCGGATAAATCACCCGCCGAATTGTTTGCCACGCCCGTCCAGTTTCTCAAAGGGGTGGGGCCGCAACGCGCCGAACTACTGCGCAAGTTGGGGCTGGAAACCGCGCGCGATGTGATCTTCTTTTTTCCGCGCGATTACCAGGACCTGACCGACCTGGCCAGTGCCTCGCAGCTGGCTGATGACACGCTCGTTCGTCTGCATGGCACCGTGGTCGAGCTGGATCAGCGCTCCACGTCCTCGGGAGGAACCATCCTCGGCGCGCTGATTCGCTGCGCGGGGGGCAATGTCCGGGCCGTGTGGTTCAATCAACCTTTTATGGCCAAACGCCTGCCCGTGGGGCAGGAGTTGCTGTTGTCCGGCAAGGTTCGCTTGCGCGGCAACGCCTGGGAAATGGTGCACCCCGACCTGCAATACCTGGAAGGGGACGAGGGGGACCCGCGCGGCAAGCTGCTGCCGGTGTATCCTTTGACCGAAGGCGTACGGCAAGGGCACATGCGGCGCATCGTGGCGAGCGTCGTGGAATCTCTCGTAGCGCACTTGGACGAAGTTTTTCCGGCAGACTATCTGGC
>CAMFLN010000069.1 GCA_945957305.1 uncultured Planctomycetaceae bacterium
GGTTGCCATCTCGCGCCACCAGGATCTTGTAGCCGCGAGTTTCCAGCGCGAGGCGGATCGATTCGACGATTTCGGCGTCGTCGTCGACGATCAAAATGCGCTTCGCGGTCGTTTTTTCAGCGTTTTCTGCTGCCATGATGATTTACCCTAAGGTGGCTGCCGTGCCAGATGCCAGAGGCATCAAGGTTCCTGTGTGCAATCTTGGCCCCGAATTAAGAACATCACAACTAGCCGAGATTCAGGCGCATTGCAAGCCGGCAGGGTTAGCGCGCTAGGCAACCGCTGACCTTCCGCACTGCGGCGGGGCTTGGTGCGGGCCAGATTCGCTCGCGACGCTCTGCCCCTTTGCTTGTGACGCCCCGCGCGGCGGTCTACGATCGTGCGTTCACGCTCGCGCACCGTGAAAACTCTGCCCCGGAGGCCTCGCATGCATTCTTTTTATTTCCGTTCAATCATCGTGGCCATGGTGCTCGCCTTTACGGTAAGCGGCCGAGCAGTGGCCGAAATTCCAGCGTCCTGGCGCGCCGGGGTCGCCAAGGTCTGCATCACCCCCGAGAAAGCCATGTGGATGAGCGGCTATTCAAGCCGCGACCACGCGGCCGAAGGAAAACTGCATGATCTGTGGGCGAAAGCGCTCGTTGTGGAAGATTCTACCGGCAAGCGCGCGGTGATGATCACGCTCGACTTGGTGGGAATCGACCGGACTCTTTCCTTGTCGATCCGCGATGAATTGGAAACGAGGTATAAACTCGGTCGCGCCCAGGTGGCCATTTGCTGCTCGCACACGCACACCGGTCCCGTCGTGGGGGGGAATCTCCGCGCGATGTATTTCCTCGACGCCGAGCAATCCAAACTGGTGGACGAATACACAGCCTCGCTAGCCCGCAAGATCGTCGAGGTTGTCGGCGAGGCGATTGCTAATGTCGCTTCCGCGGCGCTCGATTGGGGCACAGGGCGCGCCACGTTCGCGGTCAACCGTCGTGCGAATCGCGAACCCGAGGTCCCCGCCCTGGCCGCAGCCGGCAAACTATTGGGGCCGGTCGATCATGACGTGCCGGTATTGGCAATTCGCGGGGCGGACAATCGTCTGCGAGCGATTGTATGCGGCTATGCCTGCCACGCGACCGCGCTCTCCTTCTTTCAATGGTCCGGTGATTGGCCCGGCTTCGCGCAAATCGATCTCGAGCAGTCACACCCCGAGGCCGTGGCCTTGTTCTGGGCCGGTTGCGGGGCGGATCAAAATCCGCTGCCAAGGCGAACTGTGGAACTGGCCGAGAATTACGGGCACCAGATGGCCGACGCCGTGGAAAAGGTGCTGGCCGGGAGTATGACTCCAATAGCCGGTACGCTGTCGACCAGTTATGCCGAGATTGCTTTGCCGTTGGCGCAACTGCCCACGAACGAGGATTTGCAAAAACAAGCGGAGTCGAACGACAAGTACCAGGCCGCCCGCGCAAAACTGCTGCTGGCGCAAATCGCGGCGGGGCGACCACTCAGTCCGACGTATCCTTATCCCGTACAGGTGTGGCGCTTGGGAAATGGACCGACGTGGATCATGCTCGGGGGCGAGGTGGTGGTGGATTACGCGTTGCGCATCAAGTCGGAACTGCCCGCCGACAAGACTTGGGTGGCCGGCTACAGCAATGACGTCATGGCCTACATCCCTTCGCGGCGCGTCTTGACCGAAGGGGGCTACGAAGGAGCTGGCGCCATGGTTTATTACGGCCTCCCCACCACTTGGGCTCCCGAGGTGGAAGAGGTCATCCTGCGCGAAGTCCACCGCCAGGCGGATGCGCAATAGAATTTTCATTAACCGCGAAAAAAACAGCCCGGGGTGCATAGCCCGGGCCGATTGAAATCGCAAACCAGATCATCCGCCCTGGTTATTCCTTGGCTCGTTCGAGATACTCGCCCGTCCGAGTGTCGATCTTGATCATCTGGTCTTGTTCGACGAACGCCGGCACTAGGATCTCGGCGCCTGTCTCTAGCTTCACCGGCTTGGTCAGGTTCGTGGCCGTGTTGCCGCGCACGGCTGGCTCGGCATACTCGACCTTCAGCACCACGTGATTCGGCGGGGTGACCGTGATCGGGTTGTTGTTGAACAATACCATCCGGCAGATCATTCCTTCCTTGATCCACTTCCAGGTGTCGTCGACCTGGTCGGCGTTCAACTCGTACTGCTCGTACGAGGAATTGTCCATGAAGACAAAGTTTTCGCCTTGGCGGTAAAGGTATTGTGCGTCGATTTCCGTGACGTCGGCGGCTTCGAGCGAGTCTCCCCCTTTGTAGGTGCGCTCAAGCATGGTGTTGCGGATGAGGTTCTTCATCTTGCACTTGTACAAGGCGTTGCCCTTGCCAGGCTTCACGAAGTTGCACTCAACCATCAGGTAAGGATCGCCGTCGATTTGAACCTTCAATCCCTTTTTGAAATCGCTCGTCGAATAGCTCGCCACGGTGAATCGTCCTGTCTTGTCGCCAAAGGGTGGGGGGGTATGCTACGGTGACCGGGCGGGCAAATCCTGCCCCTGTGCCGGACTAGCCGAACAAAGGTAAATGGCCATTTTAGCGATCCAGACCGATCCTGTCCGCCCCAACCCGGAACCGGCCGAAACAGGGTGGCGATCCGAGTTGCGCCGGGCGATCCGCGATCCACGTGAATTGTGCCAACTGCTGAATTTGCCCGAGGAATTCGCCGTCCGGGCGGTCGCGGCGGCAGAGGGTTTTCCCTTGCTAGTGCCCCGCGGCTATGTCGCACGCATGCGTCCTGGGGACCCCGCCGATCCCTTGCTGCGCCAGGTGCTTCCCGTCGAGGATGAACTGGTAACACCCCCGAGCTATCTCACGGATCCGGTCGGCGACCGCGCCGCGGAAGTGGTTCCCGGCCTGCTGCACAAATACCCGGGTCGTGCATTGCTGATCTCGACCGGAGCCTGTGCCGTGCATTGCCGGTATTGCTTCCGCCGGCATTACCCCTACGGCGAGGCCCCTAAATCGCTGGCCGCCTGGCAACCGGCGCTGGATCAGATTCGTGCCGATGAAACGCTGCACGAAGTGCTGCTCAGCGGCGGCGATCCCCTGGTTTTGGTCGATGACTATCTGGCACGATTGGTCGAGCGAATCGCAGCGATTTCGCACGTGCGCCGTTTGCGTATTCATACTCGATTGCCCATCGTTCTACCCGAGCGCGTTTGTCCGGACCTTTTGTCCTGGCTGGTGGGTGGTAGCCTGACTCCGATCGTTGTGGTGCATGCCAACCATCCGGCAGAAATCGATACCGCAGTCTCCGCATCTATGCAGCGCCTGGTGTCAGCCGGGGTGGTCGTGTTGAACCAAGCGGTGCTGCTGCGCGGCGTGAATGACACGGCCGATACGATGGCGGCGCTGTGCGAGCGGCTCGTCGACCTCGGCGTGATGCCGTACTACTTGCATCAGCTTGACCGTGTGGCGGGCGCTTCCCATTTTGACGTCCCCGAGTCCGCGGGGCGCGAAATCATCGCTCAGCTCACGGCCCGCTTGCCGGGCTACGCGGTGCCTCGCTATGTCCGCGAAGTTGCGGGGCATGCGAGCAAATTGCCGATCGTCTAATTTATTGGTTTCAACTCGGTCGGGACTGCCCATGCCGCTTTTTCAGCGTCGCCCCGCGGATCCGTTGGCGAGCGATCATACTCCCACGGCGATTCACCGCCGCCTCAGGGCGACGGCCGAACATAGCTATCTGCGCGACTTTGTGCTGGGGGCGATGGATGGCACAGTGACTACGTTTGCCGTGGTGGCGGGGGTCGCCGGCGCCGGCCTTCCTCGTGGAGTCGCCATTATCCTGGGGCTGGCGAATTTGCTGGCCGATGGCTTTAGCATGGCCGCCGGTAACTACCTGAGCACCAAGACCGATCGGCAGGTTGTCGAGCGCGCCCGGCGCATTGAGGAAACGCACGTTGATCAAATGCCCGAGGGGGAAAGGGAGGAAGTGCGGCAAATTTTCGCCGCCAAAGGGTTCTCCGGGCATGTTCTCGACGAAATTGTCACCGTGATCACCACCGACCGGCGGCGCTGGGTGGATACCATGTTGACGGAAGAATTGGGATTGCGACTGGAGTCTCCGAGTGCCCTGCGCGCAGCGCTGTCGACCTTCGCGGCGTTTGTCCTCGTGGGTCTGATTCCGCTGTTGCCTTTGATCCTGGCGAGCGGACAAGATCCGCAACTTCTGTTCGTCATGAGTGCAGCAGCGACCGGCATCGCTTTTCTGGCAGTGGGCGTGGCACGCGGAGTTGTGCTGAGCGAACCGGTATTGAGATCGGGGCTGGAAACGCTGGTCATCGGCGGCGTCACTGCGGTGTTGTCGTACTTCGTTGGAGTCGCGCTGCAAAGCATCGGCGCTGCGTGAGTTGACGCCCACTCGTCCTGCGGACATTCTTTGGACCATGAAACGCGTCGCCTGGCTGACCGATCTGCACCTGAACTTCCTGGCAGGGGACGACGTGAACACCTTCCTGCAGCAGGTGGCAGCCGAGCATTGTGATGCGGTGCTGATCAGCGGGGATATTGCCGAATCGCAGAATCTGCTCGAATACTTGGATTGGATTGCCAGCCGGCTGGATCAGAGCATCTATTTTGTTCTCGGCAATCACGACTTTTATCACAGTTCTATTCGCCAAGTACGCGATGATGTCGCGGCGCTATGCCGTCGGGACTCCAGGCTTGTCTGGCTGAACGAAGTCGCATGCGTCGAGCTGGCTCCCAGCGTCGGACTGGTCGGGCATGACGGTTGGGCTGACGCCCGACTGGGAGACTACGAGCGTTCGCTGGTGATGATGAATGATTACCGGTTGATCGAAGAATTTGCCCGCATGAGCAAAGAAGCGCGCTGGCCCCTGCTAAAAGCCGAGGCGGATGCCGCCGCTGAGCATATTCGCCAGGTGCTACCGGCCGCGCTCGGCAAATATCCACAGGTCTTCTTGCTGACGCACGTCCCCCCCTTTCGCGAGGCCTGTTGGCACCAAGGTGAAATCTCGAACGATGAATGGCTGCCCCATTTCACGTCCCAAGCCATGGGGCAAGCGATACTCGAAGTCATGCGCGATTATCCCTCACGCCAATTGACTGTCCTCTGTGGGCATACGCACGGCCGGGGCGAAGTGAAAATCGCGCCGAACATTCTGGTCCTCACCGGGGGCGCGGAGTACGGCGCACCGGCGATCGAGCGCATCTTTGAATTCCCAGCAGTAGTCACGTCATGAACGAGACTGATGAAACTTGGCGCCCCACGGCCAGCTGGGAAGTCTTGCGCCGCCGCGCCGCGCTGCTGTCTCAGTTACGCCGCTATTTTGATGCACACGGATTTCTGGAAGTAGAAACGCCCCTGCTCTCCGCCGACACGGTTGTCGATCGGCATCTCGATCCTTTCGCCGTTGCAACGAACGACGCCGCGTCTGTGCACCCTTACTGGCTGCAAACGTCGCCCGAGTTTGCGATGAAGCGACTACTGGCGGCTGGGGGCGAGGCCATTTATCAAGTCGCCCACGCCTTTCGGCGGCACGAACAGGGGACACGGCACAATCCGGAATTTACGCTTGTCGAATGGTATCGGCGTGGCGATTCGATGCAGGACGGCATGCAATTTCTTTCCGACTTGTGCAGGGAATTACTCGGCACTCCGCCCGCGGAACCAATCACCTATCAAGTGGCGTTTGAAAGGTTCGTGGGTCTTGATCCGCATGCGGCGACCAACGAGGCGTTGATCGCCGCGGTTCATCGGCACGGCCTGGCAGCGCCCGAGAGCCTGCCGCGCGAGGATCGCGATAGTTGGCTCGATCTGTTGCTTGTCTCGCTCGTTGAACCACAACTTGGGCTCTCTGCCCCCGCGATTCTGCATGACTATCCCCCCTCGCAAGCAGCGCTCGCCATCGTGCGCCCGGGCCGGCCCGCGGTAGCCGAGCGGTTCGAGCTGTACGCGCAGGGGATGGAACTGGCCAACGGCTATCACGAACTACTCGATCCGGCGGCGTTCCGCGAGCGCAACCGCGTGAACAACGCGGCTCGCGCCGCAGACGGCAAAGCAACCTTGCCCACAGAGAGTCGATTGTTAGCCGCCATGGAAGCTGGTCTTCCCTCAGCTACGGGAGTGGCGCTCGGCTTTGATCGCGTGGTCATGCTGGCCGTCGGGGCGCGCGAGATCGCGGAAGTGATTCCGTTTCCGTTTGATCGCGCCTAAGGCAAAGGCGGTCTCTTTGCGCAGCACGCCTTGCGCTCATCGAAGAGATCCCTCCCCTGCTTCCCATCTGCGAAATCTGCGTCATCTGTGGATAAGTGTCTTCTGGCAATCGCAGCTCAAACGGGCGGAGGCAGCGGCACATCTGAGGAGGAAATATATACCCACAGATGGCGCAGATTTCCGCAGATAAGAAATGCGGAAGTGGCGTTTGTTACGCCAGCCCAGGAATCGGGTCGGCGGTTGCCGCCTGTACGACTTCGCTGGGCATGCCGCGCACGAGCCTTAGTTCGGCTGGGTCGATCATGCGCTGCAGCACCGTGGCCACAAGGTTCGGAATCTCGATCGGCTCGCTTTGCGGCCGTGCGCCGTCACGTGTCGATTGGCCGATGACTTGTCCCATGCGCAGTCCGCCGCCGGCCAGTAGTAGCGGCGCGAGATTGCCCCAATGGTCGCGGCCGCCATGGGCGTTCAATCGTGGCGTGCGTCCCATCTCGCCGCAGGCGACTAGCAAAATCTTGTCGGTCAGGCCACGCTGGGCCAAATCTTCGACAAACGCCGAGACGGCATGATCTAGCGGCGGCCCCATGTAGCGCATGCCTTCGGCGCAGGTGGCGTTATTGACGTCGGCATGCATGTCCCAAACGAAATTCGTCGTCACAGTGACAAAGCCGCAGCCCCCTTCGCATAAGCGCCTTGCGAGTAGCAGCAGCTTGCCGAGCGACTTGGCGTTATCGACGTAATGCTCATAGTTTTTCCACTTGGGATCGATCTGGTCGGGACGCACCAAAGGAGCGGTGTCGTAGCGCGCGACGACGCCCGCGTCTTCGCGTGACAAGTCGAACGCTTGGGCCACACCTTTGACGACGCTCGAAAACGCCTGCTCACGCAAGCGATCCACTGAGCCTGTCGCACCGGCAGCGTCGAATTGCCAGCGCACGCGATCGAGTTCGCTGAGCAAAGCTCGGCGATCGTTCAATCGCTCAAGCGACAGATTCAACTGCATGTCGCGCTGCAAGTCCCCTCCAGCGCCAGGAATGAAGGGAGCGAAACCGGCGCCGATCGCGCCGGTGGAATCGAAGCGGCCGAATTGCGTTTGCTCAGGCCCGGTGCTCGCATCCACGGCGCGGGGATACAACAGAGCATGTCGCGGCATGCCCGTCGCTCCGTCAGTGGCGCCGGCGACGCGCGCGTAGAGCGAACCCAGGGTCGCGCCGCGCGTATGTCGGCTGACAACCGGCTTAATATCGTGGTTGGCGTCACCGGTCGTAAATGACCTGACGATCGTCAGGTGCTGGGCCAGTGCCGCGAGTTTGGGAAAGGTCGACCCAAAAGTGATACCCGGGATCGCTGTCGCGATTTCGCCGGTCGTGGACCGCGTCTCGGCGGGCGCGGACATCTTGGGGTCGAACGTTTCGAACTGGCTGGGGCCGCCGTGTAGGAACAGAAAGATGACCGAGCGGCCCGTCAGCAGGCGTTGCGGATCAGTGGCAGCGCTGGCGAGTAATCCCGGCAGCGAAAGTCCGCCCAATGAGAGAGCCCCCGCGCGCAAAAAGGCACGGCGACCGAGCCTGGCCGAGGTGTCACTGAACGTGAGCATGCGTGGCTCTCCGCCCACCGTGGTCCTAACAACGCAACGTTATTAGGAATAGCACGGCAGGCGGTGGATTACAAATCCTCAAAGCTCAACGTTGCAGGGCCGCCGACCGTTCATGCGAGATCGCGGCCGTCCTCCGCAACAGTACCAACTCGCCGGCGTGCGACCATTCTGTGAATCCGGCGCATTCCGGAGCGTCACTACCGGCCAAGACCCACTCGACGCCAGCGGGAATGTCGTGGCTGTCAGCAGGGGCGAAATCGACATAGCGATCGCCAGAAACCATCGCCAGCTCGCGCAAACCAAACGGCAGATGCCAACCGAGCGCAGGACTTGCAGCCGGTCCGATTGTTGCCGTCAACTGATCCACAGCCGGCCACTGGTCATTGATCCGCGCCAACCGCGCATTCGAATGCAGGCTGTATCCCCAAGCCACGAGCAAATGCGCAACCACCAGGCCGCCGAGCACCTCGCGCCGATAGCGGGGCAATTGACTTGCCAGCCAATACAAGCACACCGCCAATACCGGCAGCAGCGGTAACAGGTAGCGAGTCCCCTGATCCGAGGGATAAGCAATGTGCAACAGCAAATAACACGGCACCATCAGCATTAGCACGCACGGTTTGCGCCGTAATAACTGGCGCCAGGCATAGCACACGGCGCAGAACAGGGGCACATACAACAGCATGTTGATGTTGATCCACTGGTACGGACGAGCGTACGACTTATTCATGCCCGGAATCAGCAGGCGTCCCACTTCGCTCACCCGCACGCGCACGCCCTCGACAAGCTGGCCGGGCAGCGAAACGTCGTCGGCTTTGAATTCGTGCAAATATGTGGGGCGGTACACGGTCGCCTGCTGGCGCGCCGTGTGCGCCTCGTACAGCACGAGTCCACTTACGGTGAGCACCGCGGGCAAACTGACCGCTGCGAACTGCAGGGCGGCCGCTGGCCAGGGGATCTCCTGACGCCATGCTCGCCGCAGGATTGCCCAGCCGTAGCCCGAGAGAACGAGCACGCCCGTCGGACGAATCAACGTCAGTAGCGCGGCCGCCAGCGCGGCGACAGTTCCCCATTTGGTGAGGCCAGCGGACTGATTACTCGCAGTCAGACGATCGAGAGCAATTGCCGTCCACACAAGCAGCGCCATGAAGGGGATTTCGCTGATCGTGGTGCGCGCATGAATCCACACCCCCAGGTTCGCCATCACCAGCCCGGTGACCCACAACTCGCTGCCGGCGAACCAGTCGCGGGCCCAACGATAAACACCCAACATCAGCGCGATCGCAAAGAGCCATTGCAACACGAGCAAAAGCAAGAAGGGCCGATTCGACACCCAAAACAACGGGCTGA
>CAMFLN010000070.1 GCA_945957305.1 uncultured Planctomycetaceae bacterium
TGTGTATAAGAGACAGGCGTAGCTCTGCAGGGCGATGCCCAGTTGTCGCAAATGGTTGGCGCATTCAGACCGGCGTGCAGTTTCACGCCCGGCTTGAATGGCCGGGAGCAACAAGAAAACGATTAGGCCGACGATCGCCATTACCATCAGCAGTTCAACAAACGTCAGGCCACTTCGTTCCTGTTGAGTTTGCCTCATTTGGTGCATCCTATCGGGGGCAGAATTCGTCCGCCGGCCAGTACGACCCTTGAAGCATGGCCTGACTTCGGGGAGTCAGCGAGAAACGCAACGCGACAAAACGCGATTGCACACTGGCCGCCTTCGAGCCAGGCAACCTTGGCCATCGGGCAAACTCCTGGGCTAGGCAACGCCACCAATAGGCCCGGTGTGATTCGAACACACGACCAAGGGATTATGAGTTTGGTCAGTGGACTTTGTCCGTCTAAGCGACTCTAGCCGATCCCCAGACTGCGTTGCGACTTAAAGCAACTGCTCGAAGTCCCACCTAGCCTCAAATCCACCTCGCTATGGTAGGTTTATGGTAGGTCGTGGTTCTAGTCCCTTGCGACCCGACGGCCGTTCTCGGCCACATTAGTCTCATTCGCGGAACTGTCCAGCTCAAATCTGGCAACGTTCGCTTTGGCCGGTCGGTCAATCCCAAGTGGCTTGTCATGCCACTTCCCGCAGCTGGCGATCGTCGCCTCGGGTTGGATCACAGGAATGCACGTCCGTCGCGCGTTAAGTTATAAGTCGCCGAGATCACCGGCGCCAGGCGTGATACAAATCAGAGGAGACGTAGCGATGGATGATGCGTGGAGTTCACCGGCCGCAAAGCAGCTGGTCGACGAGCTGCCCCTTGTTGGCAATCGATGTGGGGAATGCTGGGAAAGTCTAAGTGCCGACATTGCTAAAGCTCAGGAGTCCGAGGCCGAAGTCCAGCTCGCCCGTGACTTGGGGGTCGTCTACGACCTGATTCGCTCGTCCCGCCGTGAGCTCGAACAGCGATTTGGCCACAGCTTCTGGGATGACGCGCAGCGCGCCGTAGAGCATCATCCGCGAGCAATGGCGTGCCTAAAAATGTTTCGGCAAATCGCATCCATAGACAGGCGCGACGCCGTCGAAACCCTTGTGGACATCGGCCGAAAGGGCATTCCATACCGCCTGCCCAGCGGACGAAAAAAATGTTTTGGCAGGAGCGACTGTGGTCTGAGCGACTATGTCGACCTTACGCGCGTGGTCCAGCAGCTGCTTTCACGTGATCCACGCGGTGTCGCGGCCCCTTCACAAGCGGCCACCGCGACGCTCGGTTCGACCACGCGCCTTGTTATTCGCAGCAAGGACGGAGACGCGCACGTTTCCCTAAAAAGCGCCGGTGCTGGTGCCTCGCCAATTACGCTAAAGGGAAAGCGTGCTGGACTCCTCCTTATATTGGCCACTCCGGAATATGGCAAACTCATCGCCGACTATCCCACCAGTGCAGATGCGTTCCTCTGGCGCCAGCTGTGGCCAAACTCTTGCGATTATAAGGCGAGAGAGGGGGGCCCGGGATCTCGCCTGCGGACACTCGTCCGCGAGGTTAATCGGACACTGCAGCAGCGGCTGGGTATGCCAATGTGTGGCCGCTGGATTAATCGTACCGGTGGAACCGCGTATGCAATTGACTCTTCGATACGTTGCGACCTGCGCGGCCCGTCCGACCGACATCGCGACTGTACTGTCGATCCCTATGACCTCGACAACGCGAGACAAGTTAAGCCAGCTCACGTTAGAACTGCCAAGCGGTCCGTCGAAAGTGAGCCATCGTCCGAAATGCTGGATTAGCCGGCATTTGCCTCTGCCAATCGAGCGGCCTCACGGCACTCCTCACGCTATTGCAATGTCCTCTTCGCACGTGGCGGCGAGGACATTGACGTTGCCAACCCGCAGTCGCTCACTAGCGTCATGCACGGTTGCGATGCAAGCAGAGGTACCGCCGTGCACGAGAATACCGATCGGACTTTCGCAAATGCCGTCGTGCCTCCGGCCTGTCCCATTCAGCGCCTGATTGGCTTAATCCGCGCTTTTGAGCCCTTTCTCGATTCCTTCGGGCACGCGCACTGTAGACTGCCCGCCCGTAACCCCTCGGCGCGGACGACCTGGAAGCTCGAAGATCCCCCCGTCCGAGACGTGTTGCTCGTTTTACACCGTGCAGCTTTTGGCACATTGCCGACATCGCGCGATATCGACCAAGCCCTGGCGCTTATTCGTGGTGAGCTTTGGCTAGCCCGTTCGAAAGCGCCGGTTAACCTGCGACCGGGCACGAGATTGATCCTTGCGGCGGCGGCGACTCGTGAGAGCTGGGTCGGCTCGGCGAGCGAATTGCTCACCGTGTTGAGCCAGCTGGATCGAGACACCGATACTCTCGCGCCGAATGAAGAACTTCCGAGCATCCCGGATGCCTTGGGCATCGAACTTTCCAAGTGCGCTCTTGAATTGCGGGGCCGGGGTATCGAACTGTTTCGACCAAGGCGACGCGATAAGAAACGACTCTGGGCGTGGCGGGCTCTGTCGCCCGATGCTGACACGTCTGCCGCGTTTATGACGGTCCGCTTAACCGAGCCGTCATCCCCGCAGCGCCCAAATGGTCCATTGCTAGGCGCTAATGACACTTCTGACACGTTGTCTGAACCATCTACGGACTAAAACAAGGAGATCGACATGAGTAGCACAACCAAAGTGCATCCAACCGACTTCGGCGTCATGCCGCTTACAACTTGGGCGGATCTTCGCGGAAACTCACTTGCGATGCGCGCCGTCCAGCGTGTTTTGTTCGATCCCGACTGCCCCTCGAAACTAATGATTTGTGGACCATCCGGCTCGGGGAAAAGCACCGTCGCAAACCATGGTTGTAAGCTGGCGGCATGCTACGAACCAGCCGGTGACGAACCCTGCAACAGCTGTAAAGGCTGTCGCACTTTTTATCCGGGCAAGGACCATTGCGGGACGTTCGCGGCGGCAGACTTCGATCAACCGGAGCCGTTCCATTATCTGCCCATAAACTGCCGCAACATCACTGCAGCGCGAATCCACGACCTGCTCGACAGCATTCGCTTTGTTGATGGAGTACGTGTCGTGCACATCGAGGAGGCGGCCGGCTTGAAGAAACTCGCGTGTGACGAATCCATTACTGACCTGATGGATAGCCCAGACTTTGCGACATGCCGGTGGATCGCTACGTGCGTTAAGGACCATGGTCTCGATCAGCAATTCCGACGCCGATGGATCTTCAAAGTCAAAACGTCCCCCCCTTCGCTCGACGCCTTGATAAACCTACTCGCTCATCGTTGCGACGTTACGGGCATTGATGTTGACGATGCGGCAACACTGCGATTACTGGCGAAGCGATCTTGGCGCGTTGTCGGGCTAGCCATGGCCGCACTGGCCCAGTCATATATCGAAGTTAAACCACGGCTGACGAAGGAAAACGTGCTGGCCTATCCGTTTCCTCAGAATGATCCGTGGCAAGACAAATTCTATGAAAGCTGAAAAGACAAACGACTTGTCTCGAGTGACGTACACCTGCGGTCTTTCAAGTCCCGACTGCGCTCGCAATCGAATGGCTTACTGCTTTGCTCGATGCGGGACACGTAAAGTGTCTTCACCTGCTTCGTTGAAGTCAGTCGAGCAACAAAGCCAGATAACTTAGCGATGCAATAAAAGACCACATCACGAAACAGATTCCTGCACGAACCATTCCAAGCGCCGAATTCAAACCACGCAAACAAAGCCCGACAACCAATCCCCCATAATCAGCCAAAGCGCCAGCCAGATATAGCGATTGCGTGTCAGTAGGAAACAGAGGGCACGAATCACCAAGGCGCGATCATGGCACCCAGCACGCTGGCACCCAACCGACAGGCAACAACAGCAACACACCAACACCACACGAGCCCACGACGCCGCGACGGTACTCCCAAGCGTCGCACCAGCTGGAACGAAAAGATGCGTACCCTCGACACCACCGCGCCCGCGGAACTGACGGAACGGCGGCTGGCACAATTCCAGCGGCTGTTCGCCTTCCGGCGCAGCGGCGGCATCGTCACCCGTGCTGGCCAAGGCCCACGCGCGTGGACCAAGCTGAAGGGGACCATCGGCCTCGACCACATCGCCCGTCACCTCTTGGCCGACCGCATCCCAAACCTGGCGCCGCAATGGGTCGGCGCCCGCAGCCTGGAAACAAGCCTCTACCTCTGCTTGGACGTCGACCCCGACCGGACACCCGAACAACACCTGGACGACAACTACAACCTGGCCCACGCCGACGACAATGACCGGCAAAGCCTGCTGGCCACCCTCTTGGCCAAACAGCGAGGCCAGCCCACCCGGCCAACGTTCGAGGCCCGCTGCCAAACCGTCGAGGCCGTCCTGCGACGACTCGGCATCAACCCAGCCAACCCACGGCAAGTGCTGACCCAACGCAGCCCATCGGGCGGCCGCCACTACTACGCCTTCTTCGACCAACCGTACGACCTGTACCAGTACAAAGCAGTGCTGGAAAGCGCCGGCCTGCGATTCGCCAAGGGACAAATCGAACTCTTCCCGGCCACAAACGCCGGCCTGCGACTACCGTTCGGCCACCTGCCCGACCACCACCGCGACCCGCGTGAGTGGATCAAGTTCGTCGACTCGTACTACTACAACCGCATCAAGAAGCACACACTCGCCGAGCTGTACGAACACCTCGAATCCTGGCAGGCAATCCAACGAGCCATCGCCCAAAGGAAACCGACCGAAACAGCCAACCACCACCCCAGCCCTACCACCACCACGCCCACTCACAGCCACGGCACACCACGGCGCCGCCAACCAACCAACACCACGATCACCACCAGCACCGGCATCCCCTGGACACCGACCAACGGCGCCGCCGCCAACGACTCACAACCAACACCGCTAAAGCCCAAAACCACCGCCGACGCCCAACAGCTGTTCGGGGAGGGCATCCAACAACCCGGCACGCGCACCGAAGTGCTCAAGCACCTGGCGGCCCACCTGATCTTCATCAAAGGCCAATCCGCCGACGCGTCGACCAAAACGCTCACCACCTGGGCCATGAACCCCCGGCACCAGAGCAAGGACATCCAAGCCGACCTGGCCCACGGCACCGACGTCGTCCCCCGGCACATCCAACGGCTGTGCCAGTGGTACGCCAACCACCGCGACCCAACCCGCCACCCCGCACAAACCAACGGCCCGACCTCACCAGTCACAAACACCAACTCCGAGGCCAACACCACCCGCTACGCGCCGGCGGAACTCGCCGCCCTCCAACCTCACCTGGAACTCCTGCCACCAGACGAACGCCACCACACCGCCATCTTCTACCTGCACTTCCTGGCGTACGCCAAGCAGCACGGCCAACCCGCCCCCAACGGCACGGGCTGGGACGCCGCACCCGCGGTGAACGCCGTCCTCCGCCGCTGGCCAGGCTGCCACCACCTGAACTACAAGCGGCGCATCGAAGCCGCCAAAGCTACCGGCCTACTCCGCCTGATCAAAGACAAGTGGCAGAACCCGCACGGGAAAGGCCGGGCGCGCACGTACCGTATCGCTGTACCCATAACGCCATCGACCGAGTGGGTACTGAACTACGACGAGGCGCTCGCCCAACTCACCAGCCCCTCATTCGGTGCCACGGGAGAAGAAACCGCACCCCAACACCGCAGCGAACCGAACCGGCCGGCCCTGGATCAGAAGGAACCAACCAATGCACCACACCAGCACACGAGCGCAACCGAACCCGCCGATCAACACGACCGCAACGAACAACCCAACAAACAGCCCCACCAGCGAACACACCCGCCCGCTGTACATCCGGCACGTACCAGAGTCGATCTGGCTCAAGCTCCACGACAATGCCAACCGCAGCCGACTCCGGCTCGGCGCCTACGTCGTCAAGCTGCTGCAGGACTGCGAACCCGTCCAACCATAGTCCTGGCCAAGCGAAAACCGAACGCACGGACGCGCAGCATCTCACGCCGCGGATCGCCCCGCACCTCATTGCGCAACACCACACACAACACCTGGGTGCCCATCCCCAGCGCGCGCTCACCGCGACGGCCGAAGCCCCACACCTGCCGGCCGCGGAGCCCGCCCGATCGACTCTCGCGCGGCGCAAATATTGGGATAGAGAGGGCGCGCGCCGACGAGTACTGAAGTCCAATGGACCTTACCAGCACCAACCGTCAGCGTCAGTGCGACGAGCACTCGTCATACCGCCACCCGGCATAAGACGCCGACCAGGTGCAGGTGCATGTCAACTGTTCCGTTCTACCTGTCTATCTTGGAGAAATGTCATGAGTAAGAAGCGTGCCCCCACCAAAAGCAAATGTCCTGCCCGCTCCACCACACTCTTAGACAGCGACCAGTTCGCCGCCTTAGACCGACTGAACGATGAGTTGCACTACACTGACTCTGTCTGTTCTTCCGACACGATACCAAACATGTGCGAGTACCACGTTCTAGAAGTATTGGCCGAGCTATGCCTCGAAAGGCTGCTGGCCCAAGTGCGCTCAGACAACGACGAGTGGAACAATGCGGTGCTGCGCAATGAAATAAACGCAATGACATCCATCCTCCGTCACGCGACCTGGGTCGTATTTGAGGAACAGGTGCCCTTAGCTGCCTATGTGTCCAAGAGAAACGAATGGAAAGAGTTCTTTGCCAAGGTCCTCGACGACGCGTCGACCGCGGTGCCGCTGTGGCTGTCGATGCTCACTGTGATTGTGTACTGCAACTTTAGACGAGCACAGTGACGTGATTCGTGTGGTTTCTGCGCTCCGTGCGGCCAATCAGTTCCCGCCACGGTGCGAGAGCGCGTTCGTCAACCCCGTGACCGACGACCCGGCCGCGCAGCTCACCCGGCGACGGATGTGGGATCACATGTAGGCGCGAGATCGACCATTACCTGTTCAAGGGTGCGCTCGTTCTCCGCACTTTTCACTGGAGCACGGGCGCGGCGCCGCCACCTAGAGAGAGTCGAAAAGGATGAGTAACGGAATGCAAATGTCCGCGCAACGACCTTTTATAGGGAGCCTGCGTATGAGCGATGTTTCGACAATACGATTTCACTTTGAGGATTGGGCAGGTCTGCAGCGCGCTTTCGACCTGCTTCTAGAGGTACGAATACAACTCAGCAAGTACGGTAGCCTCGACTTTGATGCGCTCGTGGAGGTCGGCGGCGACTACGGCGTCCATGCCCTTCTTAAAAAACTGTCCCAAATGGTTCGCGAACACCTCGAAGCGGCCATTAATACCGCCGATCCGGATTTGGTCTGCGTTTACGGGGACCAGTGCGATCGACTACGGGACCTGGAAGACTACATGTCCGACCACGCAATCGCAGAGATCCCAAGGCACGGCGTGGGTGGCCGGGCTGTCGCCTCAATGGACGCCTGCTTGAAAGGACTCGGTGAGACGTTAGATAGATTCAAGGAATCCGTGCCCACATGGGCGGTGGCCACCGTCATTATGGTGGCGTGCCGCGAGCGCGCCGACGATCCTACCGGAGAAGGAATCTATCCCACCGGTCCGGAGGAAGACGCCGAAGCTACGCGAAAAGAAACGGAGCGCCGCAACCGTTCGGACCGCGCTGCCGACCAACCCGAGCTTGCAAGGCTTGACGGTCCGCCATGTCGACCGGTGTCCGACAAGTGCGGTGCTGCGTGCCAGATGTCGAGCGCCGGCGTTACCAATAGTTCTGATACGAGTTCCGTTTCGGTCTCCCCGCCAGCGTTGACAAGCTGGACCGAGCTAAGCGCCGCTCTGCTTGATTTCCTGGATGTACGCTCGCATCTGTCACCGTACAACTTCGGTGCGTTCGAAGAGATAGCAGCGCAGGGTGACCCCTACGTCTTCATGCTCATCGCGCGACTCTGCCGCGTGGGGCATCAACGACTTGAGCAACGTCGCGATGTGGTCGATCAAGAAATGCGCGCCGTGTACGAGCACCTTGGCAAAGAACTGCGAAGGGCGGAGCACGATGCAAGGGCTATTGCTGCAAGAGCTGCTCCACCAAACCCCGAGGAACATCGCAAGACACTGAGAGACCTTGAGGGTGCGATGGAACGGGTCGCCACAACCAACTATCCCGGAGGGGCCTCGGTCTCGCCTTGGATGGACGCTTGGATCCTGCTGTACGTGGTGGACGAGCACATCCAATGGAGCCTGAGCAAAAGCCCAACTCTATAGCCCGACAGTGCGGACCGAATCCCATCCCGGACCGTGTTTCAGTGCGCCGGTCATGGGGAATACCTTCCAGCTTCTTCACCACGTTTCACAACCCATGGAGAACACTTCGATGGCATGGCCCCTATACAACTTTTTGAGAAAGGTAAACTTCCCCGCCGATTTCAATTTCAATCCCGCTGTTCTCAGTGTCAGGCTGAGCGACTGCCCGGACGACATTGTCAAGATTGAAATCGACGAGCCCTATTGGGGAGACGTCGAGATCGCACTCCTGATGCCACCAAACACCGAAACCTTACGCGAGGCGATCCGGGATTTGGGGTTCCGGTCATGGGCGGAAGCATCACGACCGGACATGTACACCCAACTCATTGTGACGGACGACCCTGGGTGGATTAAGGATTTGGCTGACGTGCTCAGGGGCTACATCCAGACTGCCTCGGAACGCGGTGACCACCAACGTCCCGACGTCGACGATGTGGCGCTGCTCGACAGGCTGGCATACGTCCTGCAGATATTCGACGTCTGCGTGAAAGCCGATTCTGAATTCCAAGGCCCGATCTTTCAGGACGGAACGGTTGCTGCCGCTACTGCCGAATAAGTACCTACGTCGCCCCCCGTACGAGCGGACATGGAGACGACGGCACCGGCTGATCAACTGATTTTCGACGTTTTCGATCATTCTGGCAATGGAGGACTACCTAAATTGCACCATGTACTTGCGGCTCCAAGCTCCCGCCTCGTGCCAGATCACCGCAGCGATCCTTCGCGACCGCGCGCCGCCGATCCGAAGGCTCCGCAATCCACACCATTAACGTCTGCAAAGGCGCGGCGCGCCCGATGAAATAGAGAGGGCGCGCGCCGACGAGTACTGAAGTCCAATGGACCTTACCAGCACCA
>CAMFLN010000071.1 GCA_945957305.1 uncultured Planctomycetaceae bacterium
CTGCTGCACAGCTCGGTTGTTTCTCTCTTTTCGCGATCCGCTGCGCAAATTTCGCGACCTGTTGTCCGAAAATTGCTAGGGTTGGGCCGCAAAATTTTAGCGCAGCATTCCCGCGCTCCTCCCCAGAGCTTCCCCCCAGCTAACCTTGGCTGGATTCATGCGCCGCCTATCCTGAGGGGAATTATCGTATTTCGGGAAGTTCGCAGAGCTTGCAAGGGGCGTCGATCTCACGCCGTCGCGACCCGCGACTGGTGTGATCCGAGCGCAGCGAGGCTTTGCGAAAAGTGGCGCGCAGAGGGCGGGTTCGCAGGGAGCGAACCGTTGGCCCTTATTCACGCTCCAGCCCGATCGTTGCGCTGAAGATCAGGCCGATGACCTATTTTGAACCAGCGGCAACCGGATGGCGACCTAGCCTGCCGGATTTCCGCGACTATACCCCCGATGCGGCGCCGGTGCTGGGATTGTTCCGGCAGTTGGCGGACAACGGCGCGTCGATGCCCGTCGAAGAGGAGCAGGTTGACCTGTCGGAATACTTCGTCCGGCCGCCGGATCAACTGAACCTGCAGACCTCGACAGCGCATGCGTGCTTGGGGCTGGTCGAGTATTTCGAGCGCCGCGCTATGGGGCGCGCTGTGCGGCTGTCGCGCTTGTTTTTGTACTACAACGCACGACGCCTGGCGGGTCATAGCGGTGACGTCGGCGTGGATATGCGTAATACGTTCAAGGCGCTGATCCGTTGCGGCGTGCCGCCCGAAAGCAGCTGGCCGTATGATCCGCAACTCGCCGAGGTGACACCTGAACCGTTCCTGTATTGCCATGGAGCGGCCTATCGGGGGCTTTATTACGTCCGTATCGATCGTCGCAATCAGTCCGGGGCCGACACGCTCGAACAGGTCAAAAGCTTTCTCGCTGCCGGATTCCCTGTCGCCTTCGGCGTGGCCATCCCTGGCGGCCTCTCGCGCGACGGCGTGATGCCTTATCGCCCCACGTTCGAGGCCGTTCAGGGGGGCCAAGCCATGCTGGCCGTGGGTTTTGACGACAGCTGGCTGGGCACCGCCCGCGGGGCTTTAAGAGTGCGTAACTCCTGGGGCGCGGATTGGGGTGAAAACGGTTACGGCTGGCTGCCTTACGCCTATGTCGAAGAGCAATTGGCCGTGGAATTCTGGACGCTCGTCGGGCGACATTGGCTGTCGGCCGGCGACTTTGCGATTCCCGAGCTACAGTTGCCTCAGAGATGACCGTTCCCGGTGCGCCCAGGCGGCACCCGTGCCAGGCACGCGCAGCGCGGGTGTGGCAACCGGTAATGGTCTTGCTAGTGATTTCCGCGTGTGGGGCACGAGCGGATCGGGCGCAAGCAGTCATGGCCACGGTTCCCCGAACTGTCCATGCAGCTTCCACACACCGGCCGTTGCTAGAGGTGCCTGCGCACCTTAAACCTCGATCTGCAGAAAAATAGGCTGCGCGTCTCTCCTAAAAAATTGCTTGAGGACAAACCATGTTGTCAAGAAACGCCCGACGCTCAACGGCACGCGATCTCGTCCGCGTGCTCTTTCGGCACAAGCGTCCGATGCTCTGGTTTTTCGCCCTGACGATGGGCTCGGTCATCGCCGCGCTGATCGTCATGCCGCGCACCTATGTCTCGGAATCACGACTCTTCGTGCGGATGGGTAAAGAAAGCGTCGGGTTGGATCCGACCGCCACGATGAGCCAGACCGTGCCGGTCGACGGCTCGCGGGAAAACGAAATCAACTCCGAACTCGATATTCTGCGCAGCCGCGTGCTGTTGCAGGACGTGATCGATAAACTCGGTTCGGATACGATTCTCAAAGGATCGCCCGATGGCCAGGGAAGCATCGTCAGCACCCTGCTCACACCAGTTTCGGCTGTGGTGTCGTTCTTGACCGAGACCGGCAGCATTTCCCCCGACGAACGCGCCATTCAAAAACTGACCAAGTCGATCACGTGCACATCGGCACGTAAATCGAACGTCCTTGTAGTCAAATGCACGGCTCGCGATCCTCGCCTGGCGCAGCAAATCGCGGACACGTTTGTGAACGCGTACCTGCTGCGGCACGCCAAGGCCAACCGCACCTCCGGTTCGCACGAGTTCTTTGTCGAGCAGGCCACCTTGTTGCAAAAGCAACTCGAGGACGCCAACGAAGCATTGCGCGAAGCCAAGAACAAGAACAGCTTGCTGTCGATCGACGGCCAGCGCGACAACATCCAGGGCCAGATCAACGCGATCGAGACGCGCATCCTGGAAAACAATCGCTCGCGGGTGGCGTCAAACGCCAAGATCAACGCCCTCAAGGCCACGCTGTCGCAAATCCCCGAGCAGCTCACCGCCGAGGAAGTCACGGGCCTGCCGAACCAAGCGGGCGACGCCATGCGGAATGAGTTGTACAAGCTGCAAATCGACGAAAAGTCGGCCGCCGCGCGTCATACCGAGGATCACCCCGGCTTGATCGCCATGCGACGCCAGGTCGAGGAAATGAAGGCGATCCTG
This sequence comes from uncultured Planctomycetaceae bacterium, assembly GCA_945957305.1. Taxonomy (GTDB): domain Bacteria; phylum Planctomycetota; class Planctomycetia; order Pirellulales; family JACPPG01; genus JACPPG01. The sequence continues at coordinate 2,507 of CAMFLN010000071.1, forward strand.
GCTGAACAGGAAGCACGCCGCAGCCAGACGACGAAGAAGCTCAATCCGCTGTTCCAGGATACGCGCCGCGAACTGCTGCTGGCCGAGGCGACGTTGGCCTCGGAGGAAGCGGAAGCCAAGTCGCTGGATCAACAGCTGACTGACGTGAAAGCGCGGATGCGGGACCTGAACGACAATCAGGAGCGGATCGCCGACCTGGTGCGTCGCACGGAACTGCTCGAGACGAGCTATCGCGAATACGCCAAGAATCGCGAGCAGGCTCGCATTGACGAAGCCTTGGAAGGCGATCGCATCTCGAACGTGAACGTGGTCCAAGCACCGACCTTTGTCAGCAAGCCGGTCAGTCCCAAGAAGGCCTTGATGCTGGCTGGCGGTTTGATTCTAGGAGCGCTGGGTTCGGTTATCCTGGCATTCGTGATGGAACATTTCGATCGCTCAGTGAAGACGCCGGAAGAAGTCGAGCGCGAGCTTGGCGTGCCGGTGCTGTTGTCCGTCCCGCGTGCTATGCGACAAGAATACCAACACAATTAAGAGTGGTGACATGATTACGGCTACAGAACAATTTGCTCCCGCGCGTCCGGTTGATCCTCGCATTGTGCCGATCATCGACCATTACCAGGCGCTTGTGCATCGGATCTTGTCCGAAACGTCCGAGCGGCAGGCATTGGCCTCGCTGGGCGTCACCAGCAGTGGCGACGCCGAAGGGGTCAGCACCGTGGCAGCCGGCCTGGCCATCACCGCGGCCAGCCTGTCGACACAGCCTGTGCTGTTGTTGGACATGAACCCTTCCGAGGTCAAGCATGCTGGCGCTTTGCATGTCTGGCGTCAGATGGGCATCCTCGACACGTCGTCGCCGACGGCGACCGCGACGAGTGGGGTCCGCCGTTCGCGCTACGACAATCTGTCGGTGTTGTCGTGCCGGGACGCCGAGCAATTGAAGCCGCCGCCGTTCGATCGGACGCGGATTGAGCAACTGCTCCGTGACCTGGGCGAGGATTTTGGCTTAATCATCGTCGACCTGCCCCCCGCAACCGAATCGAGCCTGGCCCTGGCCACGGCCGGCTTGCTCAGCGGCGTGCTGTTGGTGATCGAAGCCGAACAAACCCGTTCAGAATCGGCACAACGTGCCAAGCAATATCTGCAGCAGTCTCAGGCGAATCTGCTGGGAGCGGTGCTCAACAAGCGGCCGCAACACATTCCGGATTGGTTGTACGCCAGACTGTAATTGTCGTCTTCAGGAACAGGATGCGATGATGCGCTTGCGCAAAATTACTAAAGTGATGCGTCGACGCCGAGCCAAGAAGAAGTCGCCGTTGGCGTTTTTGAACTCGGTCGAGCGGATGCGCGGCATCCTCGACCGCGAGCGGATGCGCGCCGACCGCGGCAACTCGATGTTTACTCTCGTGACCTTCACGTTGCCCAGTTCCCACAGCGCCGAGGATCTGGCGCAGTTGGGGACCATCGCGCAACAGCGCGTGCGCACCACCGACGAGGTGGGACTGCTCGGGCCGAATTGCATCGGCGCGATCCTGCCCGAGACCTCGACCACGGGCGCGTGGAAGCTGGCGGATGACGTGTGCATCAAGCTGCCGACCGCGGCGCTGCGTGCGGCATGCGAAGTGGCCGTGTACGTGCATCCCTCGGACCGCGGCACGCCGAACTCAGAAGATCGCGAGACGGTTCAACAGCCCGCGAACGCCGATTCGGCCGAAACCGTGTTAGCCGGAGCGGGCAGCGTCGAGGCAGATCCCCGCGCCGCGCAGGCGATCCAACTGATGTTTGTGCAGGGGATGCCCCTGTGGAAGCGCGTGATCGATGTCGTGGTTTCGGCAACGGCCTTGTTGATGCTTACGCCGTTGTTCCTGGTGACCGCGATCGCCATCAAAGTGGCCTCGCCCGGCCCTGTGTTCTTCACGCAGATGCGGGGAGGGCTGGGAGGGCGTCCGTTCAAGATCTACAAATTTCGCACGATGCGTGTCGACGCCGAAGCCTGCAAAGCGGCGTTGCTTGCACTGAGCGAGCAGGATGGACCGGCCTTCAAATTGAAGAACGATCCGCGCATCACGCGGTTGGGAAGCTTCCTGCGCAAGACCAGCATTGATGAGCTGCCGCAACTGATCAACGTGTTGCTGGGGGACATGTCGCTCGTCGGACCTCGTCCGCTGCCTTGCGACGAGTCGGATCGCTGCCTGCCTTGGCAACAACGGCGGCTTGATGTCACGCCCGGCCTGACGTGTATTTGGCAAGTCGAAGGTCGCTCGCGAGTGACCTTCGACGAATGGGCTCGCATGGACGTGCGATACATCCAATCGCGGTCTTTGGTCAAGGACGCCAAGCTGATCGCGCAGACACTTCCCGCGGTCGTGCTCCGCAAGGGTGCCTGCTGAGCAGGTACGCGGCGTGGCGATCTTGGAACGTACGATGAACGACACGATGGTTCGCCGGCCGCGCTTGTTGCTGGTCGCTTTCGAGTGCAGCCCCCAGCATGGCTCGGAATGGGCCAACGGCTGGCACCGGGCGTGCGAGGCCGCTCGCCGCTACGAGACATGGGTCATCACCCGCGGCGATCACCAGGCCGAAGAGATTCGACAACATCTGGCCGAACACGGCCCGATCACGAATCTGCATTTCGAATTCTTGCCCTGCCCAGGGTTTCCGCCCCGCCCCGTGCACGTAGGCGGCCGTCTCTGGCTGGCCTACAGCGCCTGGCAACGGGAAGTTCGCAAGTGCGCCGAACATTTGCACGCGAAACACAAGTTCGATCTGTTCCACCAGGTGACAAACACGGGCTTTCGCGAGCCGGGGTACCTTGCGGAATTGGATGCCCCGTTTATCTGGGGCCCAATTGGCGGCACGCACAATTACCCGTGGCGCTTCCTGGCCGAGGCCGGCTTGAAGGGCGCGCTCACCGAAGGCCTGCGCAGCGTGGCTAACACGCTCCAGTTCCGTTTCAGCCGCCGGGTTCGTAGAGCCGCGCGACGAGCCCGCGTGATGTTGGCTTCGAACTCGACCAGTTGCGAGCAAGTTCGCCGCGCCCACGGAGTTCGACCCGTCGAACTGTTGGACGTCGGCATCCCGACGATGGCCGACCAGCCGCGCGACGTGCGCCAAGCGGGGCAGCCGCTGCGGATTCTGTGGTCGGGCCAATTTGCCCCGCGTAAAGCACTCTCGTTGTTGTTGCGCGCTTTGCAAAAAATGCCGCCAGACGCACGCTACGAGTTGCGCGTCGTCGGGGGCGGGCCATTGGAAAAGCGCTGGAAGAAACTGGCCCACCGCCTGGGCATCAACCAGCATATCGACTGGCGCGGCTGGGTCCCCCATGCCGAAGCGCGACAGCAATACAACTGGGCCGACGTCTTTGTCTTCACCAGCCTCCGCGACAACTCGGGCACGGTGGTACTGGAGGCGATGGGAGCCGGCGTGCCAATCGTCTGCCTGGATCATCAGGGCGTGCGCGACATGGTCACGCCTGAGTGCGGTATCAAAATCCCAGTCACGAACCGTCGTCGCGTGGTCTACGACCTTGTCGCGGCTTTGACGCGATTGTCGAACGACATTCCTTTGTGCGCACGATTAGGCGCTGCCGCTCACGAGCGGGCGCGGGACTACCTCTGGTCTAACTTGGGTACCAAAATGGCGGAAATTTATCGCGACGTACTTCGTGAAGCGCGCTCGGGCGCTGTGCAGCCATCTCGCTGGAAATCGGCCAAGAAAAGCGTGCGCCCCGCGCTGCGCTCGGCCGCGATTTGGGGCGTCGCCCGCGCAGCCGCCGGAATGCAGGCCGCCTTTGGCCGACGCGCAGGCAATGGCTTCGGCATTCTCACCTACCACCGCATCGCCCAGCGGACGCCAGGGTTTGCGCCGCCCACGTGGAACGCGACACCCAATCAATTTCGGCGCCAGCTCGAAGGCTTGCTGCGCCGCGGCTACCAGCCATGGTCGCTTTCGGAACTATTAAGCGCGCGAGCGGCGGGGCAACATCTTCCGCCAGGCGTGTTCGCCGTGACGTTCGATGACGGCTACGAAAATAATTTCACCGAGGCTCTGCCGATCCTGGAGATGCTAGGTGTGCCGGCCACGGTTTTCCTCGCCACGGCTTACCTGGATCGCAGCGAGTCATTCCCCTTTGATGACTGGAGCTGCTGCGGCGTGCGCGGCGTTCCGGCGAAGACCTGGCGGCCACTGACGACATCGCAGTGCCGACAAATGCTCAAGAGCGGCTTGATCGAATTCGGCACTCATACGCACACGCATCAAGTGTTCAGCAATCGCCTTCAGGAATTCGCCCGCGACCTGGAGAGCAGCATTGAGTGGCTGCACGGGAAGCTGGGCGTCCGCAATCCCGTGCTGGCGTTTCCTCATGGAGTCTTTAATCAATCCATGCTGGACGTTGCCAGCGAATTGGGAATTCCTTGCGCTCTGACCACGGTGCCGGGGCTACGGGACTTGTCGACGGATCCGCTGGGCTGGGGCCGATTCTCGGTCGAATCCCACGACACGGCCGCCACGCTCGCCGGGAAACTAGGTGGCTGGTATACGCCGATCACGCGCGGCTTCCGCGCCCTCGTCGGGCCCAATCCTCAACCCACCACCACCTTGCCGAATATCTCCTTGCCCGTGGAGTTGGCCAGTGACGAGGACACGGCCGAGCACGACTTGGTGTGCGCCAACGAGTCTTAGGCGCCCAGCCGGCGTGCCCCGCGCCGGCGCAGTAATCACGTAACTCCAGGAATGCGATGACGGTGGAAGCGGTAGAGACACCCGCACGATTGCTCGGCGCCGAGCCACTCGGACGCGTTGGCCCCCGTGCGCGCGTGCGACGGCTGATCGCCAGTCAACCGCATACCACTCAAGCCATTCTCTCCTTGACGGATCAGGCGATCTTCAGCGGCACGAGTTTCGTCACGGCGGTGATTGTGGGCCGCGCCACGCCCCCTGACGTGCTAGGGCTGTACTACCTGACTCTGACGATTGCCTACATTGCGATCGGCTTGCAGGAAGCAATGATCGCGGCGCCCTATGCCATTCTGGCGGCGCGCCGCACAGGTCGCGACCTGGTCGAATTCACCGGCAGTACCTGGATTCACTACTTCGCCTGGAGCGGAATGTGCGTTCTGGGATTGGTCACGGGGGTCGCGGCGCTGCGATTCTCGGGCGGGGCCGGCGTCGTGGTCGGGTTGGAGACGCTGATCGTCGTATTACCGTTGCTGCTGTTGCGCGAGTGCATTCGACGCTTCGCCTTTGCGCGGCTGCGTCCGGCGACGGCCCTGATGATCGACGCGGCCGTGTCGGCGTTTCAACTGGGGTCGCTACTGACGTTGTGGTACATGGACCGGCTGACGCTTGTGGCGATCTTTGTAACCATGGCCCTGAGCTGTGCGCTACCCAGCTTCGCGTGGCTGTTTATGAATCGCAGCTCGACCATCTTTGTGCGGCAGCGAATCTTACCTGACTGGCTGGCGAAGTGGTCGATCGCCCAATGGTCGTTGGCCAGTTTCCTGCTGAGTAACACGATTCCCTTCGTGATGCCCTGGATTGTGGACGTCGTCAATGGCGAGGTCGCGGCCGGAATTTACGGCGCGTCGGCCACCTTGATCGGCGTGACGAACGTTTTGATCCTGGGCGTGAGCAACTTCTTGATGCCCAAGGCCGCCGAAGCCCTGGCCGACCGGGGCGCGCGGGGCTTGCGGCGCGTGCTGCTGGCAATGGCGCTCTTGTTCGTGGTCCTAATCGGGGCCTTCTGCATAACGATCTTTGTAACCGGAGACGCGATTCCGGTCTTTGTTTACGGAGCCGAGTTCAAAGGTACGGGTGCGCTCGTAGCGACCCTTTCTGCAAACATTCTGGTTGCCGCGCTGGGCATGATCGCGGCACAAGGCATGTTGGTTGTGGGCAGGCAGAAGCACAATTTCGTGATCGACATCTGCATGTTTTCCACCACGATGATCGCCGCCGCGTTCCTGGTTCCTCGCTCCGGTCCGCTGGGTGCCGCACAAGCATCGCTCTTGGGAGTCTTGCTCGGCACGTTGCTGCGGACGGTGGTGTTGCAACAGGTTCTGCGCGAGCAGCGGATCATGGAGACGCCCACATGATCGCCAGCAATGTGCTCAGTATCCGCGCCGTCCCCTTTAAGGACCTGACCAGTGACGAGTGCGCCGCCTGGTCGACGATCCAGCAGTCGAATGCCGCGCTTGCCAGTCCGTATTTCCGGCCCGAGTTCGCGCAGTGTGTGGCCGCGGTGCGGCATGATGTCGAGGTCGCCGTGCTGGAAAGCGGCGATACGCCGGTAGGCTTCTTTCCTTACCAGCGCAGCCGCGGCAATGTGGGGCGACCCCTGGCCGGCAAGCTGTCAGATTTCCAGGCGATCATTATTCCGGAAAGTCATCAATGCAATCCGCTGGACGTGTTGCACGCCTGCAAGCTCAACGCGTGGCATTTTGATCATTTGTTGGTCCATCAAAGCGAATTCACTCCCTTCGTCTGGCGGGACACGGATTCGCCCTATATCCAGTTGTCGACCGGTTTGCCCTCTTACTTGGCGAACCGCGAGAACGGTCGCAGCCTGCGTTCGGAGTATGGCC
>CAMFLN010000072.1 GCA_945957305.1 uncultured Planctomycetaceae bacterium
GCGCTGCGCCATGCGGCCCGGCAAGCGTATCTTTGGGCGTGGCCCATGGTTTACGTCCAGAACTGCCATGCATCGCTATCTTGGTTGAGATCCAGCGGTGTGAGCGGTGGTGCGCCAGTGGCACCCCCTAATCGGCTCTGCATGCTGACCGAGAGAGTGAAACCCACCATGACCGCCGTCGCATGCCCGAACCCGGATGTGATCTACGGATTCGGCATCTTGGATTTACGTGACGAGCCCGTGATCCTGCAGGTTCCGGATTTCGGCGAACGCTTTTGGCTGTTTCAACTCGGAGACCAGCGCACTGACGGTTTTGCCCAGGTAGGGAAGATGTACCGCACCCAGCCAGGGTTTTATCTGATCGCTGGCCCCGATTGGGACGGGACGGTACCGTTGGGCGTCGCCAAAGTGCTGCGCTGCCCAACGAAGATCGGCTATGTTCTGCCGCGAATCTTGCCCTTCGGCGAGCATTCAGAGGCGCCGTCGCTGGATGAGACGATCAGTCAGATCATGGTTTATCCGCTCAGCGAGTTCACGGGGCGTCCCCAAACCTGCGACTGGTCACGCAGGCGCTGGTTGCCAAATCTGGCCGGAGGCGCCAGTAAACAGCGCGGTCGCGTTGTGCCCGAGAAATTCTTTGACGTCTTTCCTACGGTTCTGGAGACAGTTCCTCCGTTGCCTGGCGAAGAGCCTCTCTACGTGTATTTTCGCGAGCTAGTCCAGCGCGCCAAGAACGACGCACGCTTGCGTCGGCTATTGGCAGAAACCGCTGTCGCGGCCGAAAGGGAGCTGATCGAGCCCTTATTCGAATTTCGGAGACTTGGCCAGCCCGCCGGGCATAATTGGACGACCACTGTAAAGGGGGCCAGGTTCGGCACGGACTATCTCGCGCGTACGGCCGTGGCGAAGTCGAATATCTTTGTGAATCAAGCCGCAGAAACGAAATACTTCTACCAAGATTTGGACTCGAGAGGAGAGCGACTGAGCGGACACAACAGCTACCGCATCACATTCGCACCTGGCCAGTTGCCGCCCGCAAAAGGTCACTGGTCTCTGACACTTTACAATGAAAACCATGTCTTACATCCCAATGCCTGGGAGCGCCACTCGGTGGGCATTTCGACGCCGCAGCTTCAGGCCGAATCGGATGGCACTGTCACGATCATGGTGCAACGTGAACCACCCCCGGGCGAGAGGCAGGAGAATTGGCTACCCACCCCCGCTGGCAAGTTTTCGCTGTACTTGCGAATCTATTGGCCAGACGACGAAGTTCTCAACGGAAAGTGGTCTCCTCCGGAAGTTGTCAGCACCGCGCCGGTACGCTTTGCTGTACGATGAGAGAACCTTCACGCGGACCTCGCACGATGGAATCACGGAGGAACCGCCCGCGTTGTTTCCGTAACGCGGGCGCTTTTGGGAAATACGTCGCTGAGAAATGATCGTCGCGAGGAAGTGCAAACCGGGTAATGACAACAGGCTCAACCCAATTATGCGTGGCGGACCGCCACTCGGCCGCCACGGGATGTTTGGCAAGGCTTTCTACCCGTAGGCGTCCAAGGCCGTCGTGGTCAGAGCATTGGGAGTCGACTTACAGGATGTTTCGTGTTTTGGCTCCGTCGCGCAGCGATGCTTGGGAGCGCCCAAAATACGGGCAAAACACTCGATCACCACCCTCTTTTGCGGTATCAAGCCCTCCGAGCGATCAGTTCCGTCGAGCTGTGGACGTTGCAAACGTCGTTGGTCGCGTCCCAGCGATCCGGCGGACCGACGCGATTGATCATACGACGTCGCTTGCCGGTCACTGGATCGGAAGCCAGGAAGCGGACGATGCGCACATTGATCGTGACTTCGCGCGGCAGGCCAAGTTCGCGCAGCTTGGCGATCAATCGCGTCCGCGCATCAGCCGCTGACTGTGACGCTGCGCAACTAAGCTGCAGACTCAACTCGATGTGATTGCGTTCGGCGTGTACCGCCTGCCATTCGCGGATATCCGGAATGGCGTCAGCAGCGGTATGAAACAGTACGCCCGACAGCATACGATCGCCGTGGGCGTCGCGTGTCCAAAAGACGTCGCCCGACCGGCCTTCAATGCGCTCGATGCGCGGCAGGTGGCTGCCGCAAGTGCAGGGCCCGGTAGCCAAAGCCAGTCGATCGTCGACCTCGTAGCGAATAAAGGGCTGCACTCGGTTGGCCAGGTTCGTGACCAGCACTTTGTCGCCCAACTCACCCGGCGGCACCGGCCGGTAGTGGCGATCGACGACTTCGACAATTGCCCAATCAACATTGATGTGTGCGCCGCCGTGTGTCGGGCAGCCATCGGACAGGAACAAGCACTCGCCTGTCGCGTAGTGGTCGACCACGGGAACTCCGAACGACGCCTGGATGCGCTCTCGCGCGCGTGGCGTCAACTGCTCGCTGGAACTGGCGATTTGACGAAGGTGCGTCAATCGCAGCAGGTCGCTGCGCCAGGCGAGCGCGTCCAACACACTGGCGTAGCTGACCAGAACGTGTGGTTGAAAGTCGTTCAGTCTCTGAAAAAGATCGGGCTGCTGCGAGGCCAGACGTTCCACGCGCACAAACGGGCCGACCAACTCCGACATGAATTCAAACGCCGCGCCCGACGGATAAAACCCGCGTTGCGTCGCCACGATGGCAACGCGTTTCGGAGATCGCAAACGGCGCCATCCTTCGAACGGTGTCGGTCGTTGCGTGGTAGCACGTGCGCTCATGACGGCGAACAGCAACTCCAGCGAATGACGATCCTGGACGATCATCAGCGGCTGCCCCTGACTGCCCGACGTACGACTCACTCCGTAACGTCCGAGGAACCAGTGTCCTAAATTGTGCGTATTGCTCAAAAAGCACTCGATCCCCTCGCGAGTGATGCGCGGATCGGTAACGACTTGCGGGAAATGCTCTGCCATCTCTTGCTTGGTTGTCGTCGGCAAGCGCGCGAAATCCGCGCGTGCCAGATCAAAGCCGCGATATTTCTCCCGATAGAAGGGGGAATGTCGCGCGGCAAAGCGCAGGAGCCGGCCCAGGCGCCTTTGTTGCATGCGCCGCACCCGGGCCGGTTGCCATCGCGCTACCGCGCCTAGACGTGAAGTGGCCACCGCAAAGCGAAGGGTTTGCCGTAAAGACATGGATTGCTCCCCTCAGTGAAATGTTTGAACCAAAACGCTTCAGCCAGCCAGTGCGATTGCGGACGGTTGAGGGTCTGGCTGCTTGATACGGCGCAGTTCGTCGAGTATCTCGGTGCGCAACACGCTTTCCAGGGCAGTGAGCGCCCGCGCCACGGGCGCTCCGTCGAGCACGCGATGATCGTAAGTCAGACGAACATCGATCGATCCATCGGCATCGAAGGCGCCATAGTTCAGCGTCGTTGTCAGGGGAGACAAAATGTGCAAACCGGCAGCGCCTTGCGAAGCTGCAGAGCTCACGGCGTACGTTCCAAAAAAGTGGGCACGGTAGCCGCCATCGCTGAATAAACCCAACGTCCAGGCCAACCGGCGCAACGGCGCAGGCAAGCGACTGAGGAGCAGCGCCTGACGAAACTCCGGAATGCTTTCAATTGGCGCCTGCTTGTGATGCCTGACGATCTCATCCAGTGCTTCCAGGCTCAATAACTCTGGTTGGCGAACCTTGGCGAAGAAGACTCCTTCCTCACCCTGATAAGTGCGTTCGATCGTAAAACTGCCGACGTTGAACGGATGCTCGTAGAGATGTGGAAGAACATACGGCATATAGGCGCGGCGTAGTTCGCGACGTTCCGCCGCAACAATCGCATAGGCCTTAAGGAATATGGCGCACCAACTGATGCGGTGCGGACTCACGCGGCGCGCAGCGACCAAATCGGCCAATCGCATGCGCCTTTGCGAAGGCACACTGGGCACTCGCTTGGCAAAGTGCAGCAAGTCGCACACGAAGCGACGCGGCTCCGAGAGACGAATCCAGCGGCCCTGTGGCGCATCGACGCCAGGCAAGTGAATCAAGCGCATGAACGACCCCCTTCTAAACAAGCTTTGTCTGCGGATCGCAGCGACGGCGCAAGCCGCAGAAAGAAAACTCTGAGTGAAGTAGCAAACGATTCGTCGGCGAGCGCAGTTTGCTCGGCAACGGCAACCGCGAGGGCACCAAGGGGCTGCGCGAATTGATCCCCGAACGAATTTTGCGACGGATTGGCAGGCATGCGTGACCGGTGAAGGTCGGCGCAGCGTGCCTCTGGGTGCCAGTCAGCGACGCGGCTGGTTTTTGAGAGATTGGCGACGCCGCAGGAGGCGCCATCACGACAAATCTAATCAGTTTAGTGATCTTTGCAAGCGTCGGTGCTAGCGACGCGGTGCTTGTAAATGCCTTGAATTCGCCCGGATTGCAGGACGGAGAAGAATTTTCGGGCAGCACTATTGACAAATCCCGCCAGGAACGCAATTATGCGTTAGCTGATCGGTTATATGATAATTCGATCGGGCGGCTGCAAAACTGCAGCCTTTTTATAATCTGCGCCGCTGACTGGCCTTCCGGAGGCACGCGCTAAGACTTGTTAGGAGTCTCGCATGCCCAATTTCTGGCCGTCATCACTTCATTTCCCCTGGGACCGGCAACCGAGCCGGGGGAACGGCAGCAACCGCATTCGTTTGATCCGCGCGGGGGCTTCGGCTTCCCACGGCGTGGCCACCCCGAGACCGATTGGGTCGGGCCGCTTGAAGCGGCTCTGTGCGGATTCCGGTCGTATGAGAGCGCTTCAGTGGCGCACCCATGGCCGCTGTCTTTCTGACGTCTAACGGCAGCAATCGTACGTCGAAGCTGACCGTGGATCTTCTGTTTTGTTGGTCGTCGCTTGCGCATCTCTGATTTTCAGTACTTGAGTTACACGATCACACGAAAGGAAAGCAAATGAAGATTTCGACTCGAAGAGGCCTGTGGCTGATCATACTTTCCGCCATGGCGACGACCGTGGTGCTCGGCAACGCGCGTACGTCACGAGCAGTGCCCGTTTCCTACACGATCGATCCCACCCGTAGCTCCTATCACATCGTCAACACGGCCAGTGATCCGTCGCCGCCGTCACCCTTACAGGCGAGCACGATCTTGAGCGTGCCCGTGATTCCCCAAAGCGCCGGCGCGGATACGGTCTCTTTGTCTGGCGTCGTCAACGCCAACGAAGCCGGTGGAGTGCTCACATTCACGGGCACCAGCTCGATCGCGTTGGGCTCGAATCCCGCGGGGCCCTTTGCGCCGGCCACGAATCCTGGCACGGACAACCTGGGCATCGTGACAAACGGCGCCACGCCTGTCGGCGTCATCAGCGTGGCAATTCGCAACTGGGTTTTCACGATACAGTCGGGAACCGCGACAAATGGTGCGCTGCCGAGCGCCGGTTCAATCGTGTTGGCGACGACGAGCGGCTACCAACAGAACAGCTTCAGCGGACAGACCTCGCTGGTGGGCTCGTCGGGCCCTGATGTCGCCACCACACCCATCAGCTTGACGACCTCGGGCGGCATCGAAACCCTGGTGCTGCCGGTGATTCGCTTGCCGGTGGCAGGAACGCCAGGCCAGATCTACATCAGCGGGACGATCGTGGCCACGCGGGCTGTGCCCGAACCCGCAACCGTCGCCCTGGCCGCCACGGCCGCATTGGGGCTGGCGATCACCGCGCTCCGCCGGAAAGGCGCCTTCGCGGGACAACGGCAGGCCCTGAACTAAGCAAAAACCGCGCAGAGTCGCGGCTAGAAAATCGTTTTGCGTTGCTGACTGGACGACCAGAGGCTCGCTTCTCAAGAGGAGTTGCGTATGCCTTTTAGACTCATCCCGCCTGGCCACAGTTGCCCCCGCGCGTATTGGGCGACGCACATCCGAATTCATGGCCGGGTTGCGCGGGCAGCGATTCCGCCAATCGCTGTCCGCTTCTTACAGATGCCCGCAGACGCGCGGCCGGACCTCCCGGTCGCGCGTCTGCGACATCATGCGCTTCGTAGGTGGGCGGCAATCGCAATGCACACATTAGGTGCAACGCTGGCCGGGCGCGGCGGGCACAAATCTACGGCGACGAGATGCAAAAGCGTTCCGTTAGCCACGAACCAAGGAGATAGACCATGAGATCCCTGCGCATACTTCCGATCGGTCGGGCAACAATCGTCGCGCTGGTTTTGGCGGCGATGTTGACGCGTATCAGCAGTGCGGCGTCGGTGTCGTTCACCATCGATCCCGCAAGAAGCACGTACCATTTCGTGAATATCGTGAGTGACCCCGGCACTCCGCCCGCACCCTTACAGCAGAGCACGATCCTGGGGGTCCCCGTGATCCCGCAGGTTCCTGGCGCGGACTATGACTCATTAAGCGGAACCATCCTCGCGGACCAAAACGGAGGCGTGCTGACCTTCAACGGCACCAGTACCGTCATCGCCGCGGCCAATCCTGCGGGCCCCTTTTTACCCGCGGAATTTCCTGGAATCGACAATTTTGCGGTGATCACCAACGCCGCCACGCCCGTGGGCGTGCTGTCCGTGGCGCTGCGAAATTGGCAATTCACCATTCTCTCCGGAACGGCGCAAAACGGGGTTCTGCCCAGTGCGGGGGCACTCACCCTGGCCACAACACAAGGCTACCAGGTCAATAACTTCTCAGGACAAGTGTCGATCGTGGGCCAGACCGGCCTGGACGTCGCTACAACACCGACGAGCTTGACCACCGCTGGCGGTATTGAAACGTTGATCTTGCCTGTCATTCGCTTGCCTGCGGCTGGCGTAGCGGGCCAACTCTACATCACAGGGACGATCGTCGCGACGCGCCAGGTCGGATTGCCCGGGGACGCCAACAACGACGGTATCGTCAACGGCCAGGATATTGCACTCGTGGCCAGCAATTGGCTGGCGACTGGCAACGGGATCGCCGGCGATGTCAACGGCGATGGCATCGCCAATGGCCAGGATATCGCCCTGATTGCTTCGAATTGGCTGGCGTCGGCCAACGGCGAGGCACAAGCCGTACCGGAACCGAGTAGCACCTTACTTGCTCTTGCTGCAGTGCTATGCCTTGCCGCCGCACGTCGACCATGGAATCGGCGCTTGATTGACCTTTTTGCAGGAGGCACGCAAGATGGTCAGACAAGTTGAGCCCGTTGGCCGCGCTCGCGGTTTTACGCTCGTCGAGCTTTTGGTCGTCATTGCGATTATCGGGATTCTGATTGGGTTGTTGTTGCCGGCAGTGCAGGCCGCGCGTGAGGCGGCCCGCCGGTCACAATGCCAGAACAATTTGAAGCAATTCGGTCTAGCGCATCATAACTATTTGGGTGCACAAGGCGTTTTCGTCCCTGGCGGCATCACGGACTGGGGCAGGCCGCCCGGGACCTTTCTCGCCAAGCTGTATGCCAGCCCTTGCAGTATGCTGCTGCCGTTTTTCGAGCAGGGAGCCAGCGCGGCGCAATACGACTACTCAAAGATCTGGTGGTTTCAACCACAGATCATCGCGAACCAGGCCATCCCGACATTCGTTTGCCCCTCGGACGACAAGGAGACCTTGCTCTATACCGAGGCGCTCGATTTCGGCCCCACGGCAAGCGGGCCAGTGCCGGGTCGAAAGCAAGGAATGCTCGCGGCGCTAAGCCAGATGACGACGTTTAACGGTCTATTCGGCCCGCTCGACTATATCTTCTGCTCCGGAGTTAATGATGCGGTGTGCGATTCTCCCCAGTCCGTGCCGTCGTGGGAACGAGGAATGTTTGCATTCAATCTTACCAATACGGCGCAAGCGGTGACCGACGGCCTGAGCAACACGTTCCTGATGGGCGAGGGCGCACAAGGGTCACGCTTTCAGCTGACGACGACGCGGGGTGGACCGGCCTTTGTCAGCCCCACCACAGGTCAAACTTTCTCGCCCGGCTGGGCGTGGATCGTCGGCGGCATTAATTGGGACTGGGTGCAAGCGCTGGCGCCCAATACGTTTTTCGCCGGTGGAACTTTCGGCGTGACCGTGATGCCGTTGAATCAGAATCCAGTTTTGCAAACGCAGGCGGTCAAGGCGGCCTCGATCCTGTCGGGGCCGCTAGGCGTCACCACGGCCTGCAATGGCAGCGTCAACACGACCAATCCTGGCGTCCACATGATCAGTGGATTTCGTGCAGCGCATACTGGTGGCGCAAACTTCCTGCTGGCCGACGGAAGTGTGCGCTTTGTGCCCGATTCCATCAACTTTCAGAATCCCACGACGACCGGAACGTTTCCGAATTTCTCGCCAGGAATCCAAAGTGGAGTTTACCAAGCACTGTCGACGCGTGGGGGGGGAGAGCCAGTAACGGTGCCGTGACGGTCGCGGCCATTGCCACGGCAGGGCCTGCGTCGGTGAGAGAGAGCGAAAGCTGCTACTGTGTCGCCAGGAGTCGACAGATGACGATGTGCACGCGGGGACAAACCAGATTCATGCAGGCCAACGATTGGTCTGTCGAGCCAGGGCGGCTGCGAGCGGAGAATTGCCGGCATTTTGCTCGCAATGTATCGGCTTGTGCACTTACAATCTCGTTGCTATTCGCGATCGCCGGCTGTAGGGGTGAGCGCGCCGCCGCGGAGCCGCCACCGGCTACACCGGATCAGATCAAAGAATTGGTCGCCGCACTGACGTCGAAACAGACCGATACCGGCATGGGCTTCGACCTGCGTGTCGCGGCGGCAGCGCGGCTAGCCGAGATCGGTCCCGCAGTTAAAGAATACGGCGCCGTACCCGCGCTGCAAAAAGTGGTCAACAGCAAGGATCCCAAAGTCCGCGAAGCAGCTCGCGCCGCTCTCGCAAAATTGAATGACGAATAGCAAGGGAATTTGCCGAGGAGAACTCATATGAGGCGTCGACAATAACAGCTGTTTTCCGAACTGCACTTGGCGATAGCGATTGCAACACTTGTATCTTTGCAGATCAGCACAGCTAGGGCCGAGGAAGCTGGAGGCCAAGTCGATCGGCGGATACTGCCCGTCGTGCAACCATTGTTTCAAGGCAAAATCGAACGCACACTGGCAGGTTCAAAGTCTGATCATTCGACCGCCGTGCGCGCGCCGGCCGCAGCCCCCAATGTGC
>CAMFLN010000073.1 GCA_945957305.1 uncultured Planctomycetaceae bacterium
AGTCGACGTACATGGACAACGTGGTGAGCGAGCCGCCGACGGACGCTCAGTTGGCCGCCATTCCGAACGCTCTGGCCCAAACCTACAAAGACAGCTGGTGGTACAGCGCCAACGGCGCCACCCCGGGCGTACTTTGGGGATTCCAGTCGGACGGAGTGACGGTCGGTCCGGTGACCGCTCCGGGCGCTACGGTCGGTGCGACCGCCAATAGCGGCACGAACGCCGTCGGCGCGACCGGCTATGCGTTCCAAGTTGCCGCCACGGGCATCCAGGGCGGAACTACGAACCACTCGACCATGTCGTACACCGGTTTGTTCGGCCCGACTGGCGCCAATGCCTTGACGGCCCTTCCGCTGTCCGGCCAGTTCGTCGGTGGCTTTCTGACCATCCCCTTGGCTCAGATCGTCACCAGTGGTGACCTCTGGACCCCGGGTAGCACCACCAACTCCGGTGCGGCCTATACTCTGGGTGCTGACGGCCACACGCTGACCCCCGGTCCGACCGGCCCGGTTGGCAGCGGTACCTACATCCTGGTCGCTGGTAACGGCGTCACTTCGGGTCCGACCGGCAACGGTACTTACAACCTGTTGGGCGGCAGCCCGCTGGTTGACCCGACCTCGAGTCCGATTGGCCTGCACTACTCGTTCCAAGCCAAGGCGCTCGTCACCGCGCCGGAGCCGGGAACGTTTGTGTTAGCCGGCATGGGTGCTTTGGCCCTGGTCTTCGCCTGGAAGCGCCGTAAGTAAGAATTGATCTCTCCCTGATGCGGGAGAGAGATCGAAGCAAGCCGGATTGCTGCTTGCAGGTCTGCCCTCGCCGGCAGACCTGCGACGGCGATCCAGAGACGAGGTTCGGCCGGGGATGTGCTGCGAAGCATCCCCGGCTTTTTTTCTGCGCGGATCGAACTTCACTGCAAGCGATCGGTGCACCCGCCTCAAGCAATCAACTTCGCACACTCGCGATTCAGTCAGACCAAAGCCGCCGCGACGCAGTGCGACGCGTGTGGCAACCTATCGGGGCAAGCCACTGCCAACAGCTTGGCAAGCATGATCGTGCCCGGTCACGCCGGGCGCTAGATCTCTGGCGCTTCTCACTTGCGCGACTCGTAATCTCCCCATGGCGGGAAGATACGACTCGCAAGCGGGTCTCTGAAATCCCGGCGTGAGCCCGCCAGGAAACGCCTCACTGCGTTTACACGTTTTCTTCACTTGCACCTTCAATCGGAGGGAAATCGATATGGTCGTGCGATCTCTTCTCGTTCTTGGTGTGCTGTTTATTGCGACCACAACCGCGCAAGCGGCCAAGTTGGTCGTGATGTCAGTTGCCGACAACGCCACCAACTCGAACATCACCGCCGGCACTCAGTTGGTCACCTTCGGTATCCAGGTCAGCGCTGCTGATCTAGTCAATGCTGGTACGAACCCCGTGTTGTTCGTGCAAAATCTGACGTTCATCGGTGACGGTACCAACGGCCCGATCCAGCAAGCCATCGGCAAGAACACGGCCGGCACGCAAGACGTGCAGACGCTGCAGTCGACGTACATGGACAACGTGGTGAGCGAGCCGCCGACGGACGCTCAGTTGGCTGCCATTCCGAACGCTCTGACCCAAACCTACAGAGACAGCTGGTGGTACAGCGCCAACGGCGCCACCCCTGGCGTTCTCTGGGGTTACCAGGCTGACGGCGTTACCATCGGTCCGGTGACCGCCCCTGGCGCGACCCTCGGTGCGACCGCCAACAGCGGCACGAACGCCGTCGGTGCGACCGGGTATGTGTTCCAAGTGGCTGCGACCGGCATTCAAGGCGGTGCCACCAACCACTCGACCATGTCCTACACCGGCTTGTTTGGTCCCACGGGTGCAAACAGCCTGACGGCGATTCCGCTGTCGGGGCAGTTTGTGGGCGGTTTCTTGACCGTTCCCTTGGCCCAGATCCTTACGAGCGGCGATATCTATTTCCCGGGTAACACGACGCACTCGGGCGCGGACTACACGATGGTCAATGGCAAACCGGTCGCCGGTCCTGCAGGGCCCGTCGGCAGCGGTACCTATATCCTGGTCGCAGGAAATGGTGTCGCGTCGGGGCCGACAGGCAACGGAACTTACAACCTGGCGGGCGGGAATCCGTTGGTGGAACCGGACTACTATTACCACTTTAGGCCCTTTCCCGAGCCGGCCACGTGGGCGCTGGCGGCAATCGGGGGCGCAGGCCTGCTGCTGGTGCGTTGGAAACGACGCCGGTCCTAGAATAGTGGGCAGCGAGCAGCGGGCGGAGGGCAGTGACGAAGAGTGGTCAGTAGCCGGTAGTTAGTAGTCGGCAGTCAGAGCCGCAGATTTAAATCCCCCACCGGGTCAGGGAAGCAACGCGTTCACGAACAGTGGTGAAATGGCGGCAATAGCCGGCGCAGAAAGCCCCGTCCGGCTACCGGCAACGGACTACTGAATACCGACTACCGACTACTGACTACCGGCTACTGACCACTCTTCGTCACTGCCCTCTGCCGGCAGCCCGCTGCCCTCTATTGAAGAAGGCGGAAAATTTTAAAAGATTTTCAGCACAAAGTTTGCAATGGGGTGTTGCCCCCGGTAGACTCAACGGCTGGCCCCCGTTCGGGATGGCCGATCTGTTCTGATATTTCTATTTGTCGGGGGACGCCCCGTAGCACGGGAAAGGGAGATTGTCATGTACTTTAGGCGCCGGGCCGGCTTTACGCTGGTCGAATTGCTCGTCGTGATCGCGATCATCGGGATCTTGATCGGCCTCTTGTTGCCGGCGGTGCAGGCCGCGCGCGAGGCGGCTCGCAAGTCGCAATGCCAGAACAATCTGAAGCAATTCGGCTTGGCCCATCAAAACTATCTCAGTTCGATGGGTGTGTTCGTTCCGGGGGGGATCGTCGACTCGGGCGCGACGTTTTTCGCCAGCCCTTGCACGATGCTGCTCCCGTACTTCGAAGGTGGGGCGGCCCAGTCTTTGTACAACATGAAGATCACGTGGTACAACCAGCCGCAGGCTGTCGCCAACCAGGTGATCAACACCTTCGCTTGCCCGTCGGACGACAAGGATAACCCGATCTACGCTCCTGCGCTCGACTACGGCAACACCAACGTCAGTGCCACTTATCCGGTGCCTTCTCCGACCGGCACTCAGGGGGCCTTGGCCAACGCCGGCAGCATGACAACCTTCAATGGTTTGTTTGGCGCCTTGGACTACATTCTGTGCAGTGGGATTAGCGACGCCCTGTGCGTCGATCCGCAAGTGGTGCCGACCTGGGAACGAGGCATGTTCGCCTTTAACCTGATGAACACCGCGCAAGCGATCACCGATGGCTTGAGTAACACCTTCATGATGGGCGAGGGGGCGCAAGGAACGAAGTTCCCCCTGAAGATCACGCTCGATGCCACAACACCGTTCGTCAATGCGGTTAGTGGTCAGCAGTATTATCCACAGTGGGCCTGGATTGCGGGCGAGGTGAACACTAAGTCGTTTCTCACCTTGGCCGGCAATTCGTTTTATGTCGGCGGCCCCATGGGTACCACCTTGATGCCGCTGAACCAGCAGCCGGTTTTGCACACCCTGTGCAATGACGGCGGGGTAACGATCAACCCCAAAGCGACAAGCCTGGGTTACAATATTAATGCGTGCAACAGCAACGCCTCGGGTGCGCCGGGGGGGCACCTGATGAGCGGCTTCCGCGCGGCTCACACCGGCGGCGCCAACTTCCTGATGGCCGACGGCAGCGTGCGGTTCATTCAGAACTCGATCGAATGTGTGAATAACGGTCAGGGCTATTTTGTGCCCGGCAGCAAGGGGGTCGGCAAGATTGTGTTGACAACCGGAACGTACCCCAACTTCCAGCAGAACACAGTTTCTAATGGGCAGCCGACCGTAGCGCTCTACCAGGCGTTGTCGACGCGTGCCGGTGGCGAGCCGGTTTCTGTTCCGTAATATCTGTTTCTGAATGTACGCAGCCGTCGGTGCAAACCAACGGAGCGTGCGAGTTTGATAAAGACGAAAAATTTGACTCCCGCCACTTTGCCAGTTGAAGTGGCGGGAGTCTATTTTGGCTAACTAATTCTCGTCGTTGTCGTCTGTGGGCGATTACGTTTCTTCACGAGGGGCCGGCGCCGGCTCCTTTCCTCTCAGAAATCCCGTAGTGAAGTTGGAAAACATGTTACTCTCGTCACGCTTTGTTTCGACGGTTCGCATCACGGGCCTGGTGGCGGTGATGGTCGCGATGGTGTTCGTGGGCGGATGCAAACGCAAGTACCAGGCGCCGGCCAAGGCGGAATTTTCGCCCGACGATATCAAGGCGCTCGTTTCGAACCTGGCGACAAAGCGCCAGGTGGGCTTTATCAAGGACATTCGCATTCCTTCGGCCGAGAACCTGGGTAACGTCGGTCCGCAGGCCAAGGAATACGGGGCAATTCCGGCGCTTGAGAAGATGGCCAAGGATAAGGACCCCACAGTCAAAGAAGCCGCTGAAAAAGCGCTGGCCAAAATCAAAGCCGGTGGATGATTGCCGCGGGCACCTGAACTGCTGCATGCGCCTGTCGATCGTAATAACCGCCTCGGTGCGTTTTTGGACGTGCCGAGGCGGTTTTTTATGTTCCTGATCCGCCAGCAACGCGATGGGGTGATCTTATTTAGTTGGTGTTAGATTCCGAGTCGCAACCGGTGATGTACTGTCGCGCTAGTGCAGGCATGCTAGAATCAAATCGGTCTGCAAACGCAGTAAACGCCGCGAAGAAATTGACGCTGACCGCGAGCGGCGGGGCAGAACGACGATCCTGACGATCTTGCTGCGGCGCGCTCTCGACAACGGGCGCGAGTAGGGTACCTCGCGATGTCAGCCACACTGTGCTGTAAGGAATTATTCATGCCAACGCACAACGTCCCGCGGCGCCCCGATTTCTTGCAGGATTTCGGCTGCCTATCTGCACAAGCGCTGAGGATCGAGCTCACGTTGACGCTTCTTACAGCGACTCTGGTCGCAGCCTGGGTGTTGCCGATCGCTTCGGCCTCGGCCGAGCCGTTGCGGGTTGATACCGCGGCCGAGAAGAAGAACTATCCCGAGTTCGAAGAGGCCAAGCAGAAGCTTTCCAAGCAGGATATCGACGGAGCGCTAGCGGCCTTCAATGCCGCGGCCAAGGCGCATCCCGAGTTGGCCAACGGCCGCGTCTTGCTGGCCAGCGTCTACTTTGCCTCGAACCGCCCGCGCGACGGCCGCTTCCACCTGGAGAAAGCCGTCGTGGAGAATCCGGACGATCCCGAGGCGTATTTGATCATGGCGGACCTGGCCGGGCGCGAGTTGCAATGGACCGATGCCGGCCTGCTGGCCGAAAAGGCAATTACCTTGGCCAAAACGTTCAAAGGAGACCCGGAGCGCAAGAAGGACATGCTCAAGCGGGGCTACCTGCTGGCGGCGCTGGTGGCGCAGCAGCACGAGCAGTGGGAAGACGCCCGCAAGCTGCTGGCCGATTTGTTGAAGAGCAACAACGACGTCGCGCTGGCTCACTTTCGACTGGGCCAGGTACTCTTCGAGCTAAAGAAGCAGAAGGAAGCCTACGCCGAGCTGCAAGCCGCGTCTCGATTGGACGAAGAGATCCCATCGGCCGAAATCACCATGGCCCAGTTGTACGACAAGGGGAAAGATCGCGCCAGCGCCGAGAAATGGATCAAGCAAGCGGTAACGGCCGACCCGAAGCGCGCCAAAACCCGGCTAGAGGCCGCGCAGTTTCTGCTGCGCACCGGAAATCTCGACGAGGCCAAGGAGCAAGTCAACGAAGCCCTGAAGTTGGAACCCGACTCGCAAGACGCCCTGTTCCTGGCGGGGCGCATCGCGCGCTATGCCAAGGATTACGGCCAAGCGCAAAAGTACCTGGAGCGATCCTACCTGGAATCGCCCGGAGCGGGCGTCGTCGCCAATGAATTGGCGCTGACCCTGAATGAGATGGGGGAAGAGGATCGCAAGCGGGCGTTGACCCTGGCCGAGGCCACCTATCGCCAGGTGCGCGACGCTGAATCGGCGTCGACGTTGGCTTGGATCTGCTTCCGGCTGGGGCGCATGGAAGACGCCGAGCGCGTGTTCAACGCCATCCCGGCCAGCTCGCAGGCCTCGCCGGACGCGATCTACTTCTTTGCTGCGTTCGCCGACGATCGAAATCGTGGCGAGATGGCCCGGCCTCTGCTGGAAGCGGCGCTGAAGAGCGACGGTCCCTTTGCGTACCGCGCCGACGCGCAAAAACTGTTCGAACGTTTATCAAAACGTCCCTCGTCGGCAAGCCGCGGGGCGAAAGGCAAGCCCGAGACCGTGATCGACGTTGGTCAACCGACCGACGGCGAGGGGAATAAGCCCGCAGCCAAAGCAGCGCCCCCGGCCAAGGCTCCGGGCAATAAATAGCGGGCAGCGGGAACAGTAGGCAGCGGGCAGTGCTGAAGAGTAGTCGGTAGTCAGTAGTCAGAGCGGGAGGTTAAGCCCCCCCTCCCTTTCAGGCAAGAGTTGGGGAAGCAACGGGTTCACGAACAGTGGTGAGTTGGTGGCAATAGACGGCGGAGTAGGCTCCCATCGCGCTACCGGCAACTGACTACCGACTACTGCTTACTCTTCTTCGCTGCCCTCTGCCGGCTGCCCGCTGCCGACTGTTCCCGGCCAGGGGTATTCCATGTAGTGGGCCGTTTCCTGGGCGACGTCCTCTCCCAGCAGGCGGGCGACGACATACAGCGACATGTCGATTCCGGCCGCGACGCCGGCGCTGGTGATCAGCGTTCCGTTATCGACCACTCGCCGTGCCGCTTCGACCGTGGTGCGCGGAGCGACTTCACGCAGGAGATCGAGCGCGCCGTGATGCGTGGTCGCCGACAAGCCGTCGAGCAGTCCCGCCTTGGCCAATAGCAGCGCGCCCGTACAGACGGACAGAACCAGTTCGCATTCTGGCTCTTGAGCGCGAATCCATTCCAAGAGTTGCCCGTTGTGCATTTCGCGGCGCGTCCCCTGCCCGCCTGGCACAACCAACAGATCGGGCCGCGGCGCACCTTGGCAGTCGAAATCAGGTAGCACCCGCAATCCGTTCCGCGCCGTGACGACGCCCGCATGCTGGGCGACCGTGAAGACGCGGAAAGGGCGCGAAACCTCGTTGCGCTGCGTGACGGAAAAGACTTCGAAAGGTCCGCAGAAGTCGAGCACTTCGACGTCGTCGAAGATGAGAATCGCCACAGATCGCGTCGTAGGGGGCATGGGAGGTAACGCCTGGGGTTGAGGAGCGAGCGAGTATGAGCGAAGGGGCCACGCTTTTAGGCATTATAAAGACTGCCTTACCGCAGGCGGGGTTCGCGAAAGCCGGCTCGTTGCTCGCCCCTGGGGGGGATGTTACCTTGCTCTGATTGCGATGCGTAGATCACCCCCCTGGCGGCGTTCAACCGAGGATCAACTTCATGGCCGAATCGATTAAAGCGCGCTTCAACCTGACCGGCAAAGTGGCGATCGTAACAGGCGCGAGCAAAGGAATCGGCGAGTCGATCGCCCGCGGTCTCGCCGAGTTCGGGGCCAAAGTGATGGTCAGCAGCCGCAAGCAAGAGGCCGTGGATGCCGTGGCCAAATCGATCCAAGCGTCTGGCGGCGAGGCGGATGCTTTCGCCGCTCATGCCGGCAGCACCGCGGACCTGCACGCCTTGGTCGACAAGACCGTGTCTCGCTTTGGCGGTGTCGACATCATCGTGAACAACGCAGCGGCCAATCCGGTGTTCGGGCCGATCGTCATGGCTGACGAAGGGGTCTTCGACAAGATTATGGCCGTGAACGTCAAGGGACCGCTGGAGTTGGCAAAAAAGGCGTTTCCGATCATGGCCGAGCGCGGCGGCGGATCGGTGATCAATATCAGCAGCATCGGCGGCATCAGCCCGGAACCGATGCTCGGCATCTACAGTGTCAGCAAGGCGGCGCTGATCAGCCTGACCAAGGTTTTGGCCGCTGAATGGGGCGCAGTGAACATCCGCGTCAATGCGATTTGTCCTGGCTTGGTGCAGACCAAGTTCAGCAAGGCGCTGTGGGAAACGGAAAGCAATCTGGAGAAATTCACCGCACAGCTGCCGCTGCAGCGGATGGCTCAGCCTGAGGAGATTGCGCCTCTGGCATTGTTCCTGGCCAGCGACGCGTCGAGCTATTGCACCGGCGGCGTCTATGTCGCCGACGGCGGGCACACGATCTAGGAAATGACGAATGTCGAATGACGAATGTCGAAGGAAAAGCATTCTGCAGTCGGCCTCGATTTGTCTTTAGACATTCGTCATGAGAAATTTCCCCTCGCGGAGCGGCCATGAGCAACTTGTATATCATCCGAACTGGGAAACGACGAATGTCGAAAAGCAATACGCAGCGCAGTTTCCCTTTGTCTTTAGACATTCGTCCTTAGACATTTCCCCTCGCGGTGACTCATGAGCAATTTGTACGTGGTCCGGCACGGGCAGGCGTCGTTCTTTGCCGAGAACTACGATCAACTTTCCCTCATTGGCGAAACGCAATCGCGGCTGTTGGGCGAATACTGGGCGCGGCGAAATGTGGTCTTCGACCAGGTTTATATCGGACCGTGTCGCCGGCATCGCGACACGGCACGCCTGGTGGGCGAGGCCTATGCCGCCGCCGGCCACCACTGGCCTGAACCGGTGCTGCTGCCAGGGCTGGACGAGTACGAGGCCGAAGCGGTGCTGAAGCAGGCGCTGCCCAGCCTGATTGAAACGCACGACAACATCCGCCGATTACACGAGGCCGTGGAGCGCGCCGGCGACCGGGCCGAAAAATTGCGCGCCTTTCAAAAAATGTACGAGGTGGTCATTGACCGCTGGGCTCATGGAGAATTGGACCTGCCGCAGGTTGAGTCCTGGGCGAGCTTCTGCGAGCGCGTCCATCGAGCGTTAGACCAGATCACCACGCACGAAGGTTCGAGGAGGCAGGTGGCCGCGTTTTCTTCGGGAGGGCCCGTGGGCGTCTGCATGCAGCGGGCCTTGGGAGTGACGCACCGCACGACCCTGCAACTGGCCTGGAT
>CAMFLN010000074.1 GCA_945957305.1 uncultured Planctomycetaceae bacterium
AGGAATGTTAACCTGCTGTCCATCGTCTACGCCTTTCGGCCTCGACTAAGGTACCGGCTAACCCTGGGCGGATTTACCTTCCCCAGGAAACCTTAGGCTTTCGGCGAGCAGGATTCTCACCTGCTTTATCGTTACTCATTCCGGCATAATCACCTGTAAACCCCGACACCACTCCTTACGGTATGGCTTGTATCTGGTTTACAGCGCTCTCCTACCAATGTAAGTAAACTTACATTCCACTGCTTCGGTGTAAAACTTACTCCCGTTCATTATCGGCGCAGAATTGCTCGACTAGTAAGCTATTACGCACTTTTTAAATGATGGCTGCTTCTAAGCCAACATCCTAGCTGTCTTTGCAACTCAACTTCCTTAGTGACTAAGTTCTACTTCGGGACCTTAGCAGATGATCTGGGTTGTTTCCCTCTCGACCGCGAAGCTTATCCCTCGCGGACTGACTCCTGAGATAGTCGCTACGGTATTCGGAGTTTGGTTCAGCAGAGTAGTCTGGAAGGACCCTCAAGCCGATTCAGTATCTCTACCCCCGTAGCGTAGTGGCTCAAGGCTAGCCCTAAAGCTATTTCGGAGAGAACGAGCTATCTCTGCGCTTGATTAGACTTTCACTCCTCCCCACAAGTCATCCCCTCGGTTTTCAACCCAAGTGGGTTCGGTCCTCCACGCGGTATAACCCGCGGTTCAACCTGCTCATGGGTAGATCGTGCAGTTTCGCGTCTACCACCAGCGACCAATTGTCGCCCTATTCAGACTCGGTTTCCCTCTGGCTTCGATCCTGAAGATCTTAACCGAGCCGCTGACGGTAACTCGCCGGATCATTATGCAAAAGGCACGCCGTCACACATTTCCCTTACGGGCATAGTGCTCCGACCGCTTGTAGGCACATGGTTTCAGGTTCAGTATCCTCCCCTAGCAGGGGTTCTTCCCATCTTTCAGTCGCCTTACTGAGTTTACTATCGGTCGTCAGGTAGTATTTAGCCTTACGGGATGGTCCCCGTAGATTCAGTCGGGGTTCCACGTGACCCGACCTACTCAGGTACTCCTCGGGAGGCTGCTCGTTGTCGCGTACGGGACTGTCACCCGCTATGGTCCAACTTTCCAGATGGTTCCGCTAACAAACAGCTTTGTAACTCCCATGTGAGAAGCCCTACAACCCCGCGAAGGAAAACCTTCGCGGTTTGGGCTATTTCCCCTTCGCTCGCCGCTACTAAGGAAATCGATTTTTCTTTCTTTTCCTGCGGTTACTTAGATGTTTCAGTTCACCGCGTTGGCTGCGTACGCCTATGGATTCAGCGTACGCCAGTTCGGGAATCCCGGGATCAACACTCGTTTGACAGTTTCCCCGGGCTTTTCGCAGTCTTCCACGCCCTTCAAAGCCTCCTGACGCCAAGACATCCCCCATGTGCCCTTAGTAGCTTGACCACATAGATCCAATTCTCTCCCCGACGCCTTTTCAGACAGCCCCAGCCATAACAGCCACAGCCACCTGAACACACGAGAGGAAAAGCGTTGAATCGGTGGGCTACTTGATCCATCAGACCGCCCCAAGCGCTGGGACGAACTGACAATCATGTAACGATATCGATCCACGGCCAAGCTGCGTAATTCGTCGTCGAACAAGTCCGCCGACGGCCTACTCAGCCCGCCGCTACTAAGTGCCGTAGAGAACCAGCCCGCGCGTCTCTCAACGCACTGGCTGACTCTTTATTAGATGCCACTTTTACCACAACCAAATTGTCAAAGAACGCGAAAGCCGACAGCCCTGCGGCCACCGGCTCACCTGTCGGTTGGACAGAGGCGTGCCCCGCATCAAAACCAAGCGACGAAAACATCGCTCGTTCGATCCGGAACAGGCCTCTGGCCAGCCCTCACTGCGCCATACCTGCTGCGCCCGATCCTGTCGGGCCCAATTCTGCAGACCCCAATTCTGCAGAGCCCTGCCCTGCAACCCCCTCGGCTCCCCACTGAGCACTCTTGGCCCTCATGGGGAAACGGCGAGTATACAGATCCTGGCCCTACCTGTCAAAGCGTCCCACACAGAACTTTTCGGCTTTTTTGCGCCGGCGGTCACTGCTGATCCAGCCGCGCCCGTCGGCCGTCGCAAGCTCTACTGCCAAGCGAGGTAACGCCGAGCAATCGCGATCGGCCGGGCTCTCCGCAATTGCGAAAAGCTTGAGCCGTGACGTGCGGTGCAGACTGATTTCTACGTCCAACCCGGCCCTTAGTTCAACCCCCGGCGACAGATTTTTTTGCCCCCTGAATTTCGCAATTCAGAGCCCTTGGTTCAACCTTGCCAGCGCGGGTAAGCCACTTGCCCGGCGTGATCAACGCGCGTCTTGATCACGGACTTTCCGGCCGTCACGTAGATCGTCCGCCCGTCGGTGCCGCCGAAAGCCAAATTGGTAATCACATCCTCGTAGATCGGCACGCGGGCCAGCAACTCGCCCGCCGGCGAGAGCACGTAGATGCCCGGCGGCACATCCCCCGTTTCATGAGGTCCGCGGGCCGCCATCACTCCGGCAGCTACATAGAGATTGCCCGCCACGTCGAGTCGCATGCCGTCGCCGCCGCGCCCCGGGGCAAAATCGTAGACCAGACGCTGCCCATGCGGATTCCCCTGTTCGTCGAGTTCAAAGGCCCAAACCTTGCGATTTCCCTCCGCCGTCGGACAACTATCGATGACGTATAGGTGACGACAATCTTGGGTCACCGCGATGCCATTGGGGCGATCGACCTGCGGCTGCTCAATGATCCGCGTCACCTTGCCGTCGAGGTCAATGCGGTAGACCCCCTCTTCGCGCATCTCCATGATCGAACGATCGAAGTAGCACGGATCGGTAAAGTAAATCCGTCCGCGGCCGTCGACGCAGATATCGTTGGGCGAGTTATAGCGGACGCCGCGATAGCGATCTGTAACTACCGTGTATTCGCCGGTCGCCAGGTTGGTGCGCGTCACGCGACGCCCGCCGCCGGGTCCGAATTCCGCTCCTTCGCAGTGATACAGCCGCCCCTCGCGGTCGAAGGTCTGGCCATTGGTGCGATGACTGGGCTCGCGAAATACGGAGAGCGTGCCGTCAGCCGCGAGCTTCATGATTCGGTTGTTCATGATGTCCGAGAAGTACAGGTTCTCGTCGGCATCAACCGCCGGCCCCTCAGTAAACGCCAGGCACACGGGGGTTTTAAACCGAGCTTCCACGGCCGCGGCGGGCAACGGAATATGGTCGAATTTGCTCATGTTCAGTTCGCGGAATTTCACTTTTCCAGTTAGCCGCCGGGATTTCTCGGCGGTCGCGACGCACGGCCGTTATAGCCGAGAAAATCCCGCCGAACGAGTTCGGCGGCTAAATGGATTACAGCGCGTCGGCTGCAAAACTCACTTCTCTCATACGACGTGCTCGGCCCCGCTACAACCGCATTGACGCTAGCAAAGCGTTTCCCCTAGACTCCCCGCCGGTCCAGAGCGGCTGAATCCGATACTCTTATCGCGCGGAACGTGGCGGTGCATCACCGACTGCTGATTGCTTCGTTGTGCATGACGTGCGGCCTTGCGTTGCCGCAAGCCGCGCTGCGCGCCGCGGACGACGAGCCGGTGATAGCAGCCATCGACGACGACGATGCAACGATCGAGTCGCTGGCGCCTGATGCCGATTCGCTCCGCATCGATCAACTCGATACGACAGAGAAACCACCAACGAGGCGATCCTCTCCGCCACGCAGCAAGCCTGCCGCTGCGCCGGTGCGTTCCGCCAGTGCAACGCGTGCATCACCACGCTCGGCGCCTCCGCCTCGCAGTTTGCCCACGCCGGCGGATGCCAAACATGCCGAGGCGGCGGTAATCGCGCGCGGCGCCGATGTCGAAGTCGTGCAAACGCCGACCGGACGACAATTGAAGCTCGTACGCTGGAACGGCGGCGACGAAGGGCTCGAACAATTACAAAACCTGCCCGAGCTGCTGTGGCTCGACCTCGAAGGAACCGCGATCACCGATGCCGGTATGGCAAAGATCGGACTGCTGACGCGGCTGCAGGGATTGAAGCTCGGCCATACGCGCATCACCGATCGCGGCCTGGTTTACCTGCGCACGCTGCGCGCGCTCGAGGGATTGTCCCTCGTGGGCACGCAGATCACCGGGGCCGGCCTCGTGCATCTCGGTCCGGTAGCGCAACTTCGCATGCTCAATCTTTCCGAAACCGCGATTGGCGACGAAGGGTTGTCGCACCTCAAGCAGCATCGCCACCTGGACGAGTTGTATCTCAACGAGGCGGAAATCACCGACGCAGGGCTCGCTCACCTCAAGACGCTCGTCCGGCTGCGCTCCTTGCAACTCTCCGGCAACGAGATCACCGACACCGGCCTGACTCATTTGCGCAACAATCCGCAGATCGAGAACCTGTGGCTCGGCGATTCCGCAGTCGGCGACGACGGCCTGAAATATCTGCACCTGCTACCGCGGCTCAAGCACCTGTTTCTCACCGGCACCGCGATCACTGACGCCGGCATCGAACAATTGCTGACGCTCCGGGCGCTGGTCTGGCTGGACGTCGGCGACACCTCGATCACCGACGAAGGACTGTCGCAGATTTCGAACATGGCACGACTCGAAATGCTGGTCCTCGACGGTACGCAGATCACTAATGCCGGCGCCAATCAATTAGTGGCGCTGCCGAGCCTCGGGTACCTGGGCCTGGCCCGCACCGAGGTGGACGATCGCGCACTGCCGGCCATCGCGCGGTTGCAATCGCTAGAGGTTCTCAATCTCGACGACACCACCGTCAGCGACGCCGGACTGGCGACCTTGGCGCAGTTGACGCAACTGCATTCGCTCAGCCTGCAAGGGACGCGTGTTTCGGCGCCGCGCGTGGCTGAAACCTTCCGGGGGCGGCCAAAGCTCCATATCGTGCGCTAGCAGCCTGTTGAAAAACTCAACGGGCTGCGCGATGGCATGGATGCGATCTCAAAATGACGACCTAAGTCGTTATTTTGCGAGCCGTGCGAAGCTGTGCGTCGCACTTGGCGAGGTTGAAAAATGCCACGAGGGCATTTTTCAACAGGCTGCTAGCCGCCCGGCCAGACCACGGCTGTACGCACGCACTCCGGGGATGCTAGGGCTGACTCGATTCGTCAGCTATCCTTTACCGGGAGCGCGGTCCTTTGGTTGCGCCCGCGTCATGTTAATCGCCCTCCGGATGGTTCCATGCCAAGCAACTCACGATCGCTAGCCAACACGCTATGTTTTGGCGAACTGACCTGGCTGCGCGCCGTGTGGATCGTCGTCGTTGTGGGGAACTTATGGGGGACCGCAGCATTCGCCGGCGACTGGCCCCAGTTTCGCGGACCTGACGGACAAGGACATTCGTCCGAGGTCGGTTTGCCGGTCGAGTGGAGCGAAACTGAGCACGTTGCCTGGAAATGCCCGGTCGAGGGTTTAGGTTGGTCCTCCCCCGTCGTTCAGGGAAATGACATCTGGCTGACGACCGCCGTCCTGGACAAGGGCTCGCTGCAGTTGGTGCGCGTCGAGGCCCGGACGGGCCAAGTGGTTACCACGACCGAAGTGTTTCACAAGGACGACCTGGGGCCGATTCACGCCAAGAACAGTCATGCGTCGCCCACACCGTTTATCGACGGCGATCGGATCTACGTCCATTTCGGTGCTCACGGCACCGCTTGCCTTTCGACCGCGGGCGAGGTCCTCTGGCGCAATCAGGAACTCGCCTATGACCATCGACACGGACCGGCGGGCTCGCCCATCGTCTGGCATGACCTGGTCATCGTCAGCTGCGACGGCACCGACAAGCAGTTCGTCGTGGCGCTCGATAAGAAGTCCGGCGAAATCCGCTGGCGCACCGATCGCAACGGCCGCATGGCTTACTCGACTCCGCTGGCGATCACCGTGGACGGCACGGAACAGGTCATCAGTCCTGGCGGAGACCAAGTCGTCGGCTACGCGCCGGCGACGGGTGAAGAAATCTGGCGCTTCCGCTACGACGGCTATTCGGTTGTGCCGCGGCCGGTCTATGGTCACGGCTTGGTTTTCGTCAGCTCGGCGTACGACTCGCCGGTGCTGTACGCCATTCGCCTGCCAGGCCAGGGTGATATCACAGAAACCGCCGCGGCCTGGTCGATGCGGCGCGGTGCGCCGAACAATCCCTCGGTCTTGCTTGTGGGGGATGAACTATATGTCGTCAGCGACCTGGGCATCGCCACGTGCGTCGACGCCCGGACCGGCGAGCAGCATTGGCAAACGCGCCTGGGAGGCGGCTTTTCCGCCTCGCCGCTAGCAGCCGAAGGTCGTGTTTACTTCACGAACGAAGAGGGACTGACCACCGTGGTCGAAGCAAGCAAGGAACTGAAGAAGCTCGCTGAAAACCGTATCGAGGGACGGACATTGGCGTCATTGGCGACTGCGGACGGCGCGATCTTCCTGCGCACCGATGCGGCCCTCTACCGGTTGGAAGCAAAATAGCGCTGCCGCGTCGCGACGGCCGACAGGCGATTATTCTTCTTTCTCTTCTGGTGCGTTGCGTTCCAGGGCGGCGAGAGCGCTGACAACCGCCAGCCCTACGAAGAACAACACCCACACGATCCCCACGACCAAGGCCAGGCGGTCGAAGGTCACGGCGCCGTTTGCGTCCCCCAGGGCGGCAAGCAGCCTGCCAGTCGTCACAATCAATACGATCGCGATGGGCAGGAACAAAGTCCCCGCCAGCAAGCGTATTAATAAACGTCGCAAATCTGGCTGCACGCCACGTTCCTTCACTTGATCGGAAATCGACTCTCTGTTCGTTTTTGAGTCCTATCCACGTAGAGAATCCAGCGTCGCCCGCGACGGTGTGCCCCGGGGATCCGGGGTCATTCTGCGACCGCCCCTCCCAGCTGTCAATCGGACGGCGGCAGGGCCAAAGCAGCGTATTACATTGACTCGCGAGCAGGGCGAGGGACAATAAAAAAGAGAAAAGTGCAGCCCGTCAAACGGCCCAGGAAAATCGTTTTCTAGCGTTCGAAACTGCGGCGGCACTGGTGGCTGCCGTGAAGCGGCGGCCCCCTTGCTGACCATTCTTGTCGGAACCATTCTGCGGACGCAGAGAATGCAGATGAGCCAGCGCCCCGATCGACCTGCCCTGTGCGGCAAACTTGCCCTGGCCCTGGCCGTACTGTTGTGCCTGGCGCCGCGCGCTCCAGGCGCGCGGATCATGATGAAGGACGGCCGCATCATCACCGGCAATGTCGTCGAGTTGGTCAGTATTTCCAACAAGCCGCTCAAGCCAAAGGCCGAGGGTGCGCCGACACCGAAGGAGATCGTGTTATGTGACGACGGGCTGCGTCGGACTTACGTCTTTCAGCGCCAGATTGAAAGCGTCCTGGAAGGGAATGCCGGCGAGCCGCCCGAGAAATTCGTCATGAAAAACCAGCCGGTCGTGCGCGACGGGGGCCGCCGCATCCAGGCGCTCGGCCCGATGAAAAACGTCACCCCCTTCGACGAATGGGGGCGCCGCAAGCTGGAGATGTCGACCGACAAACGCCCCGTGACAATCTTCCAGGGCATCAGCGAGATCACACCGACCTGGACGCGCGTCGAAGGGCTGAGTCTGCGCGATGCGACTCCCTATCAATGGGATCAACGGCTGGCGACGACGTCGCTGCCCCATGAGTTGCTGGCCAAGATTCTGGCGCGACAGATCAATCCCAAGGTTGTCGATCAGCGACTGAAGATCGTCCGGCTGTACTTGCAGATGGACCGCTATCAAGAAGCACAGGCGGAACTGGCGCAGGTCATCAAGGACTTTCCCGAGCACGAGGCGCAGTTTGCCCGTACCGAGCGCGAACTGGCCCAACGGGCCGCACAAAGGATGCTGGCCGAAATCACCCTGCGACGGCAAGCCGGACAGCATCAGTTTGCCATGCAGTGGCTGCAAAACTTCCCGCACGACGGCGTTGCCGGCGAGATTCTGCAAAAGGTCAAGCAGTCGCTCGAAGAATATCAATCCGATTTCGCACGCGGCAAGAACATCGTCGCCAAGATCGACGAATACCTCGCCGCGATCAACGATACCAAGCTGCGCGAAAAGATCCGGCCTATTCGCGACGAGATCGTCGACGAACTGAACCTGAATACGCTCGATCGTATGACCGCCTTCGAGCAGGCCATCGATGACGAGGGAATGCCGGCAGAAGAAAAGCTCTCCCTGGCCATCAGCGGCTGGCTGATGGGAAGCAACCAGTCGGTGCGCAAACTGACCGTCGCAACCTCGCTCTTTACGGTGCGCAATAAAGTGCGTCAGTATGTCGAAGAGCCCATGAAACCGGCGCGCGATCAAATCCTGGAAAGTCTGGAGTCCGAAGAAGGAGCTACCGTCGAGTATGTCGCCAATCTGTTCGCGAATATGTTGCCCACGCGACAGACGCCCGAGCCTGACACAAAAACGCCGGGCTTCTACGAGTTGAGCCTCGACAGCGTCAATGACGAACCGCCGGTCAAATACTACGTCCAGCTTCCGCCCGAATATGACCCGCATCGCCTTTACCCGACGGTCGTCACTTTGCATGGCAGCAGTTCCAGTCCCCAAGAGCAGATCGATTGGTGGGCCGGAACGCGCCTGGCTGACGGTGGTCGAGGAGGCCAGGCCGGACGCAACGGCTACATCGTGATCGCGCCGGCCTGGGGGCGAGTTCAGCAAAGCGCTTACGGCTACACGCTCGAAGAGCACATGGCGGTCCTGCATTCGCTGCGCGATGCGTGCCGGCGCTTTGCCATCGACACGGATCGAGTCTTTCTGTCCGGGCACTCGATGGGAGGAGACGCTGCCTGGGACATTGGCCTGGCGCATCCTGACCTGTGGGCCGGCGTGATTCCCGTCGTCGCGTCAGGTGATCGCTACGTCAAGCATTACTGGAAGGAAGGAAAATACGTTCCGCTGTACGTCATCGAAGGCGAGATGGATGGGGTTATAACCGCCGCTCGCCTGTCGGTTCAGGA
>CAMFLN010000075.1 GCA_945957305.1 uncultured Planctomycetaceae bacterium
GTGCAAGCTCGGCATTGCTCTCGGCCGATGAGGCCACTATCGATGATGGTGCGGCTGGAACTTCGACGAATGAGACCGGCGCCTGGTTCGTCGCTGCCGAGTCGCCGGTAAAGACACTCTCCGGAGCTTGGGGCGGGTTTTGCAGGCGCGACTTGACCAGCTTGAAACCTTGCACGCCCACCAGCAACACGCAGGAAACCGCGGCGACGAAATACAACTGTTGCTTGGAATCGATGGCCAGCCATCGATCCGCCGAGCCGTGTAGGATCTGCGAAGCGCGATTCATGGAAGAAAATCCTGGAGGACCGGAGAACGTGATTTCCGATTTTTAGGGGCCCACCGGCGCAGTAGCGGGAAGACTGGCCCCTGTCGGAAGCATAGGTCACGAACTGGTCCCAGGCGCAAGGCAAGCCGTAAGGCGTCGGAAGGGACCAACGCCAGCAGCAAGCGCGGCTGCCATGATCCGCGGCGGAAGACGCCTACGGCTGTCGCAGACTTCCTCCCCAGAATCGCCGACGCCTATTGCTGCGCTTACGCGGGGGATGACGCGTCGGTCTGCCGCGGTGCAACGCGGGAACCCACCGCCAATGTGGCGCCCGCGAATTGAACTCCCCAGACGATGGCCACGGCAAAGCAAACAATGCCAGGCAAATAGACCGCGCCCAGGTGACGCGACAGGAACGTCAGCGCCACGCCCGCGCCCAGCGCCATAACTGCGACCAGCCCGTGACGCGAGGTTGCCGTTTTGTGCTGACTTAGCTTGTGCTGCGACAACACGAGTTCCGAGTGGGAACGGCTGACTTCCCGTAAGGCGGTCAGGTCGATCTTCGCCGGTGCTCGAGCGGGGAGGGGCAGCTCCTTGATCGCCAGCGGCGCTTCCTCTACCGCGGAGGAATCCACCCGCGGACTTGCGCTCTCGACCACAGCGGGCGTCGGACGTTCCACGACGTCTTCCCCGTTCGCCTTACGACGGACACGATTCAACAACGCCGCCATGTAGTCTTCGATCGATTCCTCGTGATCCTCGTGGTGCGGTGCAACCGCTGTCGCTGCAAGCACCGCCGGACCTGTCAAGGAAGGAGCATCGCCGTGCGAGACGTGGATATTCTCATGTGCGCTGCGGACGCGATGGGGCATGGGGAAACACTCCGGTTGCAATCGCTTTGATGTCTAAACTGCGGTGAGTATTTTGTACGGGCTGGGCGGTCAATCTCGGGTCACAAGCACCGTTTCAATCTTGGCCACGAAGGATGCTCAAACAGATAAGCTCAATCCGATCCGCCAGTGGTCGGCGTCGGGTTGTACGTAGCGCACCACGGCTCGGTGCGGGAAGCCACGCCGCCGCACTATGACCGACTGCTGGAGGCCCAGCGAACCAGGTTCAGCGACTAGCAGGGACAAGCCAAAAGCCGACTCGTCGACCACGGTCGCGATGGTCATGCGCGCGTCGCGCAGCTGCAGCGTAACCGTCTCGCCAGACGTCAATCGGTTTCGTGCTCCTCGCCGATTGCGGATCGTGCGCCCCGGCGTGCTCGAACTTCCAGGGGCGATCGGCAGCCCTGTTTCGCCCCGCGGGGCGAGCGCCGAGGGTTCCGAATTGCCAACGGCCGGTCGATGGGGTTGATCGTGAGACATAAGCTTGATCAATCGGCCAATGGTTTTGCTTCGAACAACGCGGTCGACGCGTGGAAAAGCAAATCAAATGCCAGATGCCGAATGAGCTATTCAAGTTCCCTCGAAGAGCGGATGTTTCCCGCGGAAAACGCGAGAATGCCGCGCATTTCACGCGTCGGGAGGAGATGGTCGCGTCTGACGCCAGAGACGCGGTTGTCGCGTTTTGGCAACGTGGCGCGTTCTTAAACGCCACGCATCTGCAGGAATTGCAGCGCGCGCCGCCGAAGCGTCCGGCCGCTCGCGAGCGACCACGCTTCCGTTAGCAGCAGACCAGGCGACCGGCTGTGCGCGTTTTAGCGGTTGAACAGGAAGGCAGAGCTGTTGACCAGCGCCCAAGCCAAATCTTGCGCACCTTGTAACCGGTATTGCCCATGAGCCTGGCGGGCGCTCTCGACCATGGCATTGAGCCGCGTCCACTCGGAGTCGATCGACTTGTAGTACGCGACCAAGGCGGCCTGTTGTTCGGCGGAACGTTTTTCCGGTGCAATCGTGACAAATTCGGCAACGTTTGCCGGCAGCGTGTCGAGCTTGACCGGACGGGCCGCGGTCGTGGCCGAGATGCGGAATCGCCCCAATGTGTGCTGCTGACCGAACCCCTGTTCGAGCACCAGCGACAGCACGGTGCCGCCGGCCGCGCCCACGTCGGCCGCGGTCTCGAATACCGCCACGTGGGGTTTGCCTGTTTGACCGTTGACCGCCCAACCGGAATTGGGATCGCCGTCGATGGCGAAGGCGATCGGGTAGCCATCTTGCGAAAAATCCGACACGCCATTTTGCAACGTCACGGGCTTGCCGCTGGCGAGGTCACCGGCGGGGGCCGCGGTAACTCGGAGGTTGCGCAACACGAAGTTGCCGTTCTCGGCGCGCCCCGGGCCACCCACCGGCAGGCTCGGGTCATTCAACACTTCCAAGCGGAACGCCGTGATCCCTGCCAGCGCCGTGCCGGCCACTACGGTGTATTGATCCGTAACTGGGCTGGCGCCGCGTGCCACGATCGCACCGTCGGCTTCTCGCGCGAGCGTCGCCCCGCCGGCTGACTGAGCGGAGAAAACTTCGAGTGGTGTCCAGGCAACCGGTTGCTGTTCTTTTTCCCAAGCTGCCTGACGAGCTGGCAACTGCTCGGCCTCGAACTTTTGCAGCTGCGCCGCCAACTGGTTGTATTCGTCCTTGGCGGCGTTGATCGCGGCGATGCCGGCGGTGACCTCTTCCGCTTGCGGCACGCGATTGAGAATCGACAGGAAAAGTTCTTCGACCAACTTGCCGTCATCCGCTTGCGCGGCGACCAGCGCAGCGATGCGATTGCTCGGATCGGCAATGGCCTCGGCGATGGTCGGTCCATTCACCAGGTTCAGTGCCTGGCCGAGCATGACGCCCGTCGAGCGTTCGCATTCGCAAGCACTTTCGCGCGGCGGGCGGCCAAAGAGGTTCAAGAATCCATCCGCCAGTTCAACGCCGCTATCCGGAAGCTGCGTAGCCAGAAAGCCCTCGGGCACGCCGGGCAGACGCGGGCGCGAGCCCGTGGCGACATGGACCGCATCGTACAGGGTCTCGGCCGGCAGGCGCCGCGCCAGGCCATGCGAGAAGTTGATGTCGTCGTCCTGGTTCCACTGATTCGTGGCGATCGACTGCTGGTAGACGCGCGACTTGCAGATCTCGCGGAACAACTGGCGCACGTCGAACCCACTGCCAATGAAGTCCGCCGTCAGGCGATCCAGCAGTTCAGGATTCGACGGCGGGTTGCCGGCGCGAATGTCGTCGACCGGCTCGATGATGCCCACGCCGAGCAGGTAACTCCAGATCCGGTTCACATAACTCTTGGCGAAGTAGGGATTGTCCTTCGAAGTGATCCACCGCGCCAGCTGATCGCGGCGCGACGGGGGCAAATTGGCGCCCGCGGCTCCAGGATAAAGATACGGGAACGACGGAGAAGTCACCTTCCCAGTCCGTTCGTGCGTGACCTCGCCACCCGGCTGCTCGTACACGACTTCGACCAGCGGCAGCGCCTGCTCGACGGCCGTGCCTCCCAGCTTGCGATCACCGAACTCAGGATCGGCTTTGCGCCCGACGTGCGCGAAATAAGCCGCGAGCTGATAGTACTGGTCCTGGGTCCAGCGTTCGAACGGATGGTCGTGGCACTTGTTGCAGTTGAAACGCACGGCCAGGAACAGCTGCGTCGTATTTTCCATCGCGTCGACCGGAGTGCGCAGCACCTTGTAATAGCTCGCCGGGGGATTCTCGAGATTCGAGCCCGACGCGGTCAGCACGCGATATACGAACTGGTCGTAGGGCATGTTTTCCGACAGCGACTGGCGAATCCAATTGCGGAACGACCAGGCCCCTTCTTCGCCCAGGAACTTGCGATTCACTTGCAGCAAGTCGGCCCACTTGTTGGTCCAGTGGTCGATGAACTCGGGGCTGCCGATCAAGCGCTCGATCGTCTCATCCCGTTTGATTTTGGTCTCGCGCGTGTCGGCCAAAAATGCGCGGACGATTTCCGGCTGCGGCGGAACACCGATGAGGTCGAGATACACGCGGCGCAGGAACTCGGCATCGGTGCACAGTTCGCTCGGCTGGACCTTGACCTTCTGCAGCTTGTCGTAGACCAGTTTGTCCAAGTGGTTGTTCGCCGGCGGATCTTGCCACACAAAGCCGCTGCGGTCCCCCATCACGACAACCGTGGTGGCCGCGTAAGCGCCCTCATAACGTGCCAGCAGCGAAGCTTCGCCGCGGCGCGTGCCGGTGGCCAGTCCTTGCTTGTCGACTTCGACAACGTCGGTCAGGCTGCTTTCGAGAAACGCCTCGGCCGTGACATCGCGCACTGTGCCGTCGGCATAGGTCGCCGTGACGATCACCTGCTGCTTCATGCCGGGCAACGGGATCTGAGGCCCTTGCGGCAAGACATCGATTTTGGTGACGCGCGGCGTCTCGAGATTCAATTTGACCCCCGCCGCGATCCAGGCCCGCAGCAGTTCGTAATACGGTTCGCCCGGGTGTGTCATGACGCCGCCCATGTGCGGCACGCCCCCCGACGGCTTGAGCAGCATCAGGCTTTGATCCGGAGCAGCGCGATTAAAGCGCCGGCCGGCCAGATCGTCTGTCAGGGCGCGGTGGTCGAACAAGGGGTCGTAGCCGCGCAGCGAGAGTTTGAAGCCGTTCTTGCCATTTGCCGAACCGTGACAGGTGCCGGCATTGCAACCCATCTTCGACATGGCCGGCATCACATCGCGAACGTAATCGACGGCGTAATCGTCCTTTTGCCCGGTGATCTTGACCGGGATCGAGAGCGTCTGCCCCGCGAGCGACAGGCGCAACGCGGTTTCACCATCAGCCACGGGGCGCACCAGGGCATGATCATTCAGTTTCACGAGCGAAGCCGGATCCTCAACCGTGACCATCCGCGTCACGTCGATTCGCCCACCATCGGACGTCACCCCGGTCACCAGCAATTGGGCATACGCGTAGCGATGCGGCAGAGTAATTGACTCGGGCGTGGCAATCAGCGAGGTAATTTGCACGCCGTCAGGCAATTTTTCGCTGGGGGCCGGGGCGGCGCTGGCGCTGGCCGTGAGGAAACAGGCCAGCACGGCAGAGATGAAAAGTGATCGCATCATGCTCGATTCCCTAAGAGGGAGAGGGTTGTTTCAAATTGCCCTCCCTGTCAGAGAGGGGCCAGGCGAGGGGCACGCGCTCAACAAGCGCGGCTGTTAATTTTCGTTGGGTACGGAAATGATCTTCTCTCTGCTACGACTCACTTCGCCGCCTGTTGCACGGCGGGGACCAAGGGAACTGGCATGAATTCGCGAATCATGCTGCCGGAATTGGCGTCATAGATGCGCACCATGCCGTCGAAGCCACCGACGGCGACTTCATTCGTGTGCGGGCGAAAAACCGTGCTATAGACCGCGCCATGCTCACTGGCAAAACGAGAGACCAGCTTGGCGTCAGCTTCGTTGTACACGCGGACTTCCCCTTGTCCATCGTTCGAGCTGCCGGCGACGATGCGCGCGCCGTCGTCGCTGTAACGGACGGAAAAAATGCGCCCCGGCATTCCCTCGAAGGCGCGAATCAGATTGAAATCGTCGCCAATCTGCCGGGCCTTGGTGCGATGCATCTGGTAAATCTTTGGCACGCCGTCGGCCCCGCCGATCAACAATTCGTCCTTCGTCGGATGACGATCGACGGTGATCAAGCCCCCTTTGAGGGCGCCCGGAGTAATGCTGGTGATGTTATCGACGAAACGCTCGGTGGCGACCTCGTTCAGTTTCATCGAGCGATCGCGACTCACACTCACCAGGTGCGAGCCGTCGACCGAGAAGACCGTGTCGAGAACCCAATCGTTGTGCGCGCCTTGAAAGAAGACCTGCTTGCCGGTCGCTGCATCGATCGCGCGGCAGGTGTTGTCGCCGCACCCGAACGCGACTTTCGCGCCATCTCCGGACCAGCTGACGCCGTAGAGTGTGTCGTACGTGACGAGCACGGATTGCTGCAGATTGCCCCCGGCCACATCCCAGATCTGAATCTCGCCGAAGCGCCCGGGCGATCCGCCCGTCACGGCCAGCCGCTTGCCGTCGGGGCTGAAGCGGGCTGACTCGATCCGTTCGGACAATCCCACCAGGCGAGCCACGATACCGTTCAGCTCGCCGCTGGCCGCATCAGCGCGGTGCAGCAACACTTCGTGGTATCCAGAAACAGCCAGCAGCGTGCCGTCGGGGGAGTAATCGAGCGAGGTAATGACTGGTGGCACGTTGTAGACGGGTGGATGCTCGCGGTCGACCACGATCTCGGCAGCGTCGGGCGTGTCGTCCTTTGCCCCTTCGGCAATCCAGCGCCGCACAAGCTCGACCTGGTCCGGCTTCAGCGCCGCCGCGCCTTTTGGCATCGCGGGGGGCTCAGTGCCGCGCGGCGTGATCTGCAAAACCAATTCGCTGTCATCAGGCTTACCGGGTTCGAAACCTGGCTGCTCGCTCTCGCCTCCTTTTTTCAAGGCAGCGTAGCTGGTCAGCGAGAAGCCTCCCAACGCCTTCGCCGGCTGGTGACAACCCTGGCAGCGATCCTGCAGCAGCGGGCGAATGTCGCGATAGAAGCTGACTGGCGGTTTTTCGGCCGTGGGCTTTGCCTCTTCGGCGCGCAGTTGCGCGTCGGCCATGACGATGCCAAGTCCGAAAACGAGCGTAACCAGGCGCAAGAATCTCATCCGCGTCCTCGAAGAGTCCAAGGTGTGACGACGCAGCCGCAGGCGTACCGCGGCAATCGAAGGGGCGGCTACGAATGCGGCGTGGTCGGTTTGCCGGGGTGGGTGTCGCGACACCGCATAGGCGACGCGACCTTCGCAGACCTGGTGCGCCCGCCCCTCGGATTGGCGCGAGCAACGACCCCCTCAGAAGGTCCAATATAAGCCCCAGGTTAGCCGCCAGGCAAACAGTTTGCCGCGCCGATCGGCTTGCTTTTGTGAGACCAATAAATCGGCCGTAAAACGGCCACCGGCAGGCGAGCGTTCCCGGCCAAAGTTCTCAGTTGGGGGCCGCCGGGGAGTCGGCTTGCTCGCTAATCCAGGCCGTGCGTCGCAATCCCCCCCGCAAGGCAAAATACAGTCCCAGCCCCACCGGGCCGAGCATGAACGTGCATAACAAACAAGGGATGACGAGCAAATGAGGGATGCCCAATCGTCGGGCATCGCGCACCTCCCAGCTGCCGATGAACAAGTCGAAAGCCAGGTAGTGAATCCAGCCGGCCAGCAGCAGACGATCGTTTTCGAACAAGCCCCGCACGCCCGCCAGGCTGTTGAAGTCACCGTGAGAGTCGCGCATTCCGGTCGCCAGCAGGAATGCATACATCAAGGCCAGCACCGCCGGGATGATAAACGGTGCGATCAATTGCGTCCCCCAGCGCCACCGCGGAGCAAAGACGAGTAACAGCCAGCCCGGCATGACCAAAGTGCTGGCAATGCTGAAAATGGTTTCGAGTTCCATGACGCGAATACCCCGCAGAAGTGGGCAGCCAGATGAAGATTTCAAGAGGGGACGCGCCGCCGGGGCGGGCCGCTCGCCCGACGGACGCCGTAAGTTTATCATCGTGGCATGCGCAGGAACAATCCTTTCGCCTACGTCGTTGTGATCGGCCTGGCTCTGGTCGTGCCACAAGCATTCGCGGCGACGCGCCCTAACGTGCTGTGGATCTGTGCCGATGATCACGCGGCTTACGCGCTCTCGGCCGACGGCAGCGGGCAGGTGCGAACGCCGCGGCTTGATCGCCTGGCGGCCGCCGGGACACGTTTCTCTCACGCGTATTGCAATGCGCCGGTGTGTACCGCCTCGCGACAGTCGTTCCTGACGGGCCGCTATCCGCACAGCACAGGCGTCACCTTGCTGAAGACGGCGTTGGCCGAAAGTGAAATTACAATTGCCGAAGTACTGCGCGACGCCGGCTACCACACTTCGGCGATCGGCAAGATGCATTTCAATAGCTCGCTGGCCCACGGTTTCGAGCAGCGCGTCGACCTGCCCGAGTATCAGCAATGGTTCGCCCAGCAGTCGCGCGAACCGTTGCCCGAGGGCGTCGAGGTTTTGCCGCCGTGGAAGCCCTTTAAAGATCCGGCGCGCGTGTGGCTGAACAGCTTTGTTCGCCCCTACGCCGCGCATGACGCCGAGATGGCGGGAACGTTCTTTGCGAACGAAGCGGCGCGGCAACTGCAAGCGGCCGGCGACGCCCCGTTTTTTCTGATGGTCAGCTTTTACGAGCCACACTCGCCGTTTCTCTTTCCCGTCGAATACCACCGCCGGCGTGATCCGGCCAGCATGCCGGTGTATACGCTCGGCGCTGAAGACGACGCGCAGATCCCGGCGATCTTTCGCGACTTGACGCTGGCGGAAAAACAGGGCATCGCCGCGGCGTATTACACTTCGGTCGAATTCTTCGACAAGAATGTGGGGCTCGTGCTCGACGCGCTCGCGGCGTCAGGGCATGACCAAGATACTTTGGTTATTTACACCGGCGATCATGGCTACATGCTGGGGCAGCATGGGCGTTTCGAAAAGCATTGCTGCTTCGAACCGGCGATTCGGGCTCCGTTGATCTTGCGCTTGCCGCGACGAATCCCAGCAGCGACTGTTTCGTCGGCGCTCGTGGAACTGATTGATGTGGCGCCGACCGTACTCGAACTCTGCGGGGTCGCGGTCCCGCCAACGGTGCAGGGACGATCGCTCTGCCCGATTCTGGCAAAGACGACCGACACACACCGCGACTGTGTTTTTGTCGAATACGCTGAAAACGAAGAAGCCGCGATACGTACC
>CAMFLN010000076.1 GCA_945957305.1 uncultured Planctomycetaceae bacterium
TGCCATCGATGCTGCCGACGTTGAGTTGGGGGTCGACGAGCTGTTGTCCGTGCAAGAATTCGTCGACCAGATCGGAGGCGTGGCCAACGCCCGCCTGGCGATCGAGATGCTTTCGAAACTCGAAGACGCGGCTTAAGAAACGGTTCCAACGCGCCGGCCCGACTTTAGCCGAACTGTAAGTCGGGTCGGCGGCGTTTCAAGCGGAAACGCCCGAACCAGTTGACGGCTGTGCCCGACAGCCCGAGCCACTCAAGCTTCGGCAGCGACTTCTCGAGTTGCATGCCTGCATTGCTGATACGGGTTCCGCGCAGGTCGATTTTTCGCAAGTTGGCAAAAGCAGCCAATTTCAGCAATCCTTGGTTCGTGATCTGCGAATTCGACAGATCGAGCCAGTGCAAGGTGTCGAGCAACGCCCGCCGGCTCACCAAATAGTCGATGTGCCCGTCGTCGACCTTGGGCCCGGCAAAACGGATCCCGGCAATCGTATCCAGGACCTGGGCAAAGTCCTCGCCGACCTCTTGCTTGAGCCATTCGATGTGCTCGAGCGTGCAACGACCGCCGCGTTGTTCAACTTCGCCCACAACCTGTTGTTGCTCAATGTAGCGCTCGATGCTCTCAGCCAGCCAGCGCCGCCGGCCCGAGTGAAATTTGCAATACTCCAGCGCACGCTCGAAATCTGTCTGTAAAACGACGAACTGCTCCTGATCGCCCCCCGCATCAGGGTGCGCGTGCTTGACCTTGGCCAGGTAAGCCTCTTTGACGTCCTGTTCCGAGCAAGGCAGCAGCACGCCGAGACGCACCAAGAAATCGGGGCGAGCATCTGCGGCGGCGACAGCGCTACTTTCACGAGCGAGCATATGCACCCATTGTGGAGGGGACTGTGGGACCGGTCAAACCAGTCGAAGCGTAATTTTGACTCTCACCGTAGCGCAACCGTTTTAATCCGCGTAAATCGCGCGAGCCAACCGGTTGCACCGCCTACCATAGCACCACCCAAAGGCACAGGACATTTCGTCGGTACAGCCTGATGCGCCTATAATCGCTTAGCTGACAAGTTCTCACCCCCAGACGAAACTCGTTGGCGGTGCATCGACCGCCGTGGAGTTGACCGACCATGACTGAGAGCAAGCGCCCGCATAAGTCTGCGACCGACTGGGACGAACAATATCGCAGCGGAGACCTGCCCTGGGACACGCAACGCCCTTCGGCGGAGTTGGTTCGCACGCTCGACCAAGGTTTCGTACAGCAGGGACGAGCAATCGAGCTCGGCTGCGGCACTGGCACTAATGCCATCTATTTAGCGCAGCGTGGGTTTCGCGTCACGGCACTT
Organism: uncultured Planctomycetaceae bacterium; assembly: GCA_945957305.1. Classification (GTDB taxonomy): domain Bacteria; phylum Planctomycetota; class Planctomycetia; order Pirellulales; family JACPPG01; genus JACPPG01. The sequence continues at coordinate 1,331 of CAMFLN010000076.1, forward strand.
GACCTTTCGCCGGTGGCCATTGATCGCGCTCGTCAACGCGCGCAGACGGCCGGTGTGCGAGTCGATTTTTTCGCGATCGACGTGACCACGCCTCCCGAGGCCGAACCGTTCGACTTTGTCTTCGACCGTGGCTGTTATCATTGTGTGCGGCGCGAGAATCTCGTTGGCTATCAATCGGCCGTCGAAAGATTGACGCACGCTGGTAGCCGCTTTTTGTTATTGGCCGGCAATCCCAACGAGGAGCACGCAGACCACGGTCCCCCCCGGGTGCACGAAGAAGAAATTCGCGCTGAGTTTGCGCCGCTCTTCGACGTCCAATGGATTCGCCCCTTCCGGTTCGAAGATCCAGACGGCAGCCCAGGCCCGCTGGCCTGGAGCGTCGGCATGATTCGCCGCGATGCATGAACCGGCGGGTTAAAACGTGTTCTTTAGTGCTCTGTGCGCGTTCTCCTAGTCGCCTGCTTTCGGCAGCACTCCGGGCGGCTTATCATGTGGCAGCCTTGGTCGGTCGTTGCGCTTCGTTTGCGGCTCGTACCGCTGTTCACCATATGATGCCACCATGAGTTCCCTCACGCGGATAGTCCTGCTCATTTTCCTCAGCTTGCTGCTGTGCTTCGTGGCCACGCGCTCGCTAACATCCGACGCTGGGTCGCGGCAAGCTCACGAGCCCAAGAGCCCGACCTCGAAAACCACTGCGGGGCAGCCTGCTGGTGATGGCGGTGTGGCCAGCGACTCCTTGTTGCCGCAACTGGAGCTCGACGAGTTGCTCAAACCCACGCCCGCGCTTGAGCCGGCCGCGGCGCTCGCGGCGATCGAAACGATCCCGGGCTTCCATGTCGAACTGGCGGCTCACGAACCAGACGTCGTTGATCCAGTAGCAGCGGCGTTTGATGAGCAGGGGCGGCTCTTCGTTGCAGAAATGCGCGATTATCCCTTTCGACCGAAGGACGGAGCCAAGCCGATCGGCCGTGTGCGGCTGCTCGTGGACAGCAATGGCGACGGCCGCTTCGACAAGAGCACGACCTACGCCGATGAAATCTTGTGGCCCACGGGCGTTGCTTGTTGGAAGCAGGGAATCTTCGTCGCAGCGGCCCCGAATATCTACTACTTCAAAGACACCGATGGCGACGGCGTCGCGGACGAACGCCGCATCGTTTACACAGGCTTCGGCACGCACAATGAACAGGGATCGGTCAACAATTTGGCCTGGGCCTTGGACGGCAAGATATATGCAACCACTTCGAAAAATGGCGGAAAGATCCGCCGCGAGGGACAAGCGGAGACCGAACCGGTCGCAATCAGTGGTCGGGACATCTGCTTCGATCCGACAACCGAGAAGTTCGAACTGGTCACCGGCGGCGGTCAATTTGGCAACGCGTTTGACGACTGGGGGAATCGGTTCCTCTGTGATCAATCCAACCCCTCAATGGAAGTCATGCTGCCGAATCGGTACCTGGCCCGCAATCCATTGTTGGCGGTGCCGACCGCGATCAACGACCTGACGCCCGGCGCGACGCAAATCTTTCGCATTAGTCCGCTCGAAGGCTGGCGCGTCGTGCGTTCCACTCGACGGCTGAAACTGGGCGAACGTTCCACGAATTCAACGGGATTGAATCATCATGTTCTCGATGGCGTCGCGGGACTGATGATCTACCGGGGCGACGCCTTCCCGGCAGAGTTCCGTGGCAACCTGATTGTCGGTGACGGGCAGACTAATCTCATACACCGGCGCCGGCTGGTGCCTGACGGCGTGACATTTCGCTCGGAACGCGCGGACGTCGATACAGAATTCGTGCGTTCGCGTGATATCTGGTTTCGCCCGGTCAATGCACTCAACGCGCCAGATGGTTGCGTTTATGTGACCGATATGGCCCGCGAAGTCATCGAGTCGGTGCATGTGCCGTGGGATGTCGTGCGGCGAATCAATCTCACGAGTCAAGGGCGCGGGCGCATTTGGCGCATCGCCCCCGAGGGGTTCACGCCCCCAGCTGTGCCCCAATTGGGCGCTACCTCGACCGCGGACTTGGTGAAGTTGTTAGCACATCGCGGAGGTTGGTGGCGGGATACGGCACAACGCCTGCTGCGCGAGCGGCAGGATCAGGCCGCGGTGCCAGCTGTGCAAAATTTATTGCGCGAGTCCTCATTTGACTTAGGACGGCTTCACGCCCTCTACGTTTTGGAGCAATTAAACGCCCTCACTGATTCCGACCTCATGGTGGGCCTGCGGGACGAATCGGCCGGAGTGCGCGAACACGCAGTGCGGCTGGCCGAATCGCGATTGACCGGCGCCGCCGAACTGCTGGCTCAGGTCGTGAAAATGGCCGCAGACGAATCTCCGCGCGTGCGCTTTCAAGTCGCATTTTCTTTAGGTGAAGTCACAGGGGATGACACGCCGAGCAACCAAGCGACCCAAGGCCTTGCGATCGTGTCACGTCGCGATGGCGGCGATCCTTGGGTACGAACCGCCATTCTCAGCTCTTGCCGTGACAAAGATTTTGCGCTTTTGCATTCGCTGCTGGGGCGCACGACGGACAGCTCGGTCAGCGACTCTCTGCCCATGTGCGATCGAATTCTACTGCGGCAGTTAGCTGTACTGGTGGGCCGTGGCGAGCACCCCGAGGCACAGGTCCCCGCAGTGCTCGATACCCTCACCGTGGGCAATCATGATTTGCACGACGTGTGGGCAGTCCTTCTTGGTTTGTCCGAAGGACTGCGGGGGAGCAATTCCAGTTTGCAAGCGCTGCAGTCGCACTTCACACCTCCCGGAATTGCACTTGTGCAACGTGCGGTGGCCGAGGCCCAAACCCTGGCGGCAAATTCGCAGGCTCCGGCGGGCGAACGTGTACAGGCAATCTCGGTCCTGACTTGTGGAAATTTCAACGACGTGGCGCCGACGCTCGCTGCGATCCTGACGCCGCAGGAAAATGACGCGGCACAGCGCGCGGCCGTGCAATGTCTCGCAACGTTCGAAGATCCAGCCGTGGCCGGACGATTGATCGAACCCTGGCGACGTTACACGCCGGGCGTACGCACAAACGTCATACAAGCACTTTTTGCACAGCCGGCGCGGATGAGCGAACTGCTGACTGCACTCGAGCGCGGCGAGATTCCTGCCAACCAACTAACGCGTGTCGAACGCAACATGTTGCTAGCTTTGCACGACAAGCGCGATCGAGCCCGGGCCGAACAACTGTTCGAAATCGATTCCAGTCCGCGACAGGACATCTATGACCGCTATCGGCCCGCGCTTGACCTGGCCGGCAACGTGCAATCTGGTGAAAAGGTCTACCAACGAGAATGCATGTCCTGTCATCAAATCGGCCAGCAAGGACATGCGGTGGGGCCCAACCTTGCGCTGACGAAACATCGTCGGCCCGAGGAACTGCTGTTACACATTCTTGATCCCAATCGCGAAGTGCAGCCCGCCTATATTCAATACGCGGTCATCGACCGAGCGGGGGCTGTCTATGCCGGCTTGCTCGCCGCGGATACCGCCAGCAGCATCACGCTGCGGCGTGACAAAAACATCGAGCAGACAATCCTCAAAAGCGATATCGAAGAACTGGCCAGCAGCGATAAGTCGCTCATGCCTGAAGGGTTTGAAAAAACCATACCTTTGCAGGAAATGGCCGATTTGCTGACATTTCTCAAGGAATTGCATTACGACATCGGCACACAGCCGGGCCGACGCGAGGGAGACGAACCTGCGGCGCACGTACCATAACACTCGGGCGTCGCGGGCGACCCGTAGTAAATTGGCGCGACAACTGTGCGTCAATCATCGCCGTGCGTTTCGTCGGCCTGCCAGATTCGCCACCGTGGCGAGTAATTCTTGAGCTTCGATCGGTTTGGCAATGTGCATGTTGTAGCCGGCCATCATCGCACGTGTGCGGTCTTCAGAGCGGGCAAACGCCGTTAGGGCGATTGCGGGAACAGCGTCTCCCGGCGTTGACTCTGACTCGCGGATGGCCTGAATGAGCTGATAGCCATCCATGCCAGGCATGCCAATATCGCTGATCATCAAATCGGGCTTGTAGCGCTGCAACTCGGCGATCGCCTCTGCCGCGCCGCCTACGGCGAGTACTTCTGCTTTGCATTCAGTGAGCAAACGTGCCACGAGCGTGCGCGTATCTGCCTCGTCATCGACGACCATGATCTTCACCCCATGCAGATCAACCGCTGTACGATCGAAATTGCTCGCTTGCGACGATTTGGGATGCACACGTGTTTCATCAGGCCGGAAAGGAGCCAGTGGCAGAGCAACAATAAAGGTCGAGCCTTGCCCCTCGCCCGGGCTTTTGGCACGAACCGTTCCGCCGTGCAATTCGACGAGATGTTTCACAATCGACAAACCTAAACCCAGTCCGCCAAACACGCGCGTGGTGGAAGAGTCTACCTGCCTGAAGCGATCGAAGATCACCGAGAGAAACTCCGGCTTGATGCCGATTCCTGAATCGTGAACCGTGATTTCCAAGTGCGAGTTCACCCGTTCCAGGAGCACGTCGACCTTTCCCCCTTTGGGAGTGAACTTGATGGCATTGCTCAGCAGATTCCAAACGATTTGCTGCAGTCGTGTCGGATCGCCCGAGACAGGCCCCGCATGTGGATCGAGAATCTTGCGGAGCCGAATGCCTTTGGCGTCGGCCGAGGGTCGAACGGACTCAATGGCCGCGTCAATGACAGAGGGCAAACCGGTCCATTGCACGTCCAGGCGCACTTTTCCTGACACAATACGGCTCATGTCCAGCAAGTCTTCGATCAACTGCGTCTGGGCACGGGCATTGCGCTGGATGGCCTTCAGCCCCTCGTCCAGGTCGGCCGCGTCGTGTTGCGCCGACAGCAATTGAGACCATCCGAGGATTGCATTTAAGGGCGTCCGCAGTTCGTGACTGAGTGTGGCAAGGAATTCGTCCTTCAACAGGTTTGACCGTTCGGCTTCAGAGCGGGCAGCTCGTTCACTTTCGAGCAGAGCCTCGCGCTCTTGCTGCTGCTGAATCTGCTGCGAGATATCGCGGGCAATCTTCGCAGCGCCGACGACCTTGCCCTGTGTGTCGCGAATCGGTGAAATCGACATAGACAGGTGGATTTGTGTTCCGTCTTTGCGAAGTCGCACGGTCTGGTAGTGCCGGATGGGCTCGCCACGGCGTATCTGGTCGATGATCTTGGCTTCTTCGTCCACAAGATTGGGCGGAAACAGCATCAATATGGGTTTTCCGACCGCTTCGTGTGCCTTGTAGCCGAACATCAGTTCAGCGGCAGCGTTCCAGCTGGTGATAGTGCCATCCAGCGTCTTGCTAATGATGGCATCCTCCGAAGAATCGACTATGGCCGCGAGGCGAGCGACGGCCTCTTCCACGTGCTTGCGATCCGTAACATCGCGAGTCGTGCCGGCCACCGCCTCGACTTCCCCGTCTTCGCCGAAAACGGGGACAAAGATGTAATCGTAAATACGCCGACCGAACGTGCCAGAAAAAGGAACTTCTCCGCGAATTGGCTGCTTCGTGGCTACGACCGCATCGATTTCGCGATCATGCATCGCCGCATGCCACGGCTCGTAACCGAGTTCCAGGCAATTTTTGCCAATGGCGTCTTCCCACCTTTTGCCCCACATCTTGAGCAAACCTTCATTGGCATAGATGAAGCGATGATTCCGGTCGAAAACGTAGGCCAGATCGGGCGTGTTGGTCAAAATCGCCTCGTACACCCGTTGCGTCTGAGCGCTGGCAGGCTTCGCATCGATACGCCTGCTGATTTCGCTGGCTGCGCCGAGCCATTCAATGATCTCGCCTTTGGCATCGAGAATGGGCACGGCGCGCGACGAGATCCAACCGGTACTGCCGTCGACTCGCCGGACCTGATGTTCGAGTTCGAACACACTTTTCGCGTCAATGGCCTGGCGAATGGCCTGCTGCACTGCCGCCTGCTGCTCAGTCGGAATATATTTGTCGCACCAATTCGCCTCGGGTTGTGTCGTGTCGGGAATTAATCCATTGCCCGCCAGAAAGCGCATTTCTCGCCAATCATGGCTCATACGGTAGAGCACGTCCGCTGGCCGGTCCCCGCGGCTCGCTCGCCGCACACTCGCGAAACCATGCCGACCATCGCCCGCGAGGTGCGGCGCCTCACTCGATGAGGCACGATCATTCGACATATGCCAACTCCCCTCCCCTAGAACGATTCGCGCTTACAGACGAGTCCTTCCTTCGCCCGAGGCAGTCGCGTTTCATGAACGAAGACGATTTCTGTGATCGTGCCTGTATAACGACCATACCGTCAAGAGTTTAACCTGCCAGCGTGGAGTCCCCAAACGCACAGATTGCGCGAGACAACTACTCATAGACTATGCCGCGCAAAAAGCGACTTCCAATTATGGTGGGCAAGGAAGCCCCGGAATGCATCCTCTTCACCGACTTTCCCCGGGCGTTTCGTGTGACTCATTTTCGTCGGTTGACCCTTGCTCTTTTTGCAAGATCTCCTGAAGTTCGAATTTTCGCGGCGATACTTGCGAGATCTCGACGGGCGAGAAGTCCTCTACTAGCCGTTTACCATGGCTTACTTCTTGATTCCAATTCGCGAAAAACTCGCGCCACACCGGTGCGACGCCTGTTCTGTGGAAGATCGTCATCGATTCCAGGTCAGCGCGCATGAAGTTCGAGTACTCCGAAGTCAGTCCCGCGAAACCTAGCTCTTGCAATAGCCAGGTTGCGAACTGCGAAGACTCGATTTCGAAAGCCTGATATTGCGCCAGGGCCCGCTCGAATCGTGGCCCCTCGGGCGCCGACTTTGCGGCCCGAAGTTCCTGAAACATCGAGGAGACCGAATCGTCGACGAACCAGATTAGGGCACTGCCCACAGCGTGTGCCAGGTAAAACACCCGCTCGGCGAGGGGATACGAGGGATCGAGAATAAACGACTCGCCGTCGAATTTCCCCACATGGCTCGGCTCGAGTGGCTGCTGAAAAACCTGCATCTGGTGTCCCTTAGCCCAGTCGCAGATCGCGCGAAAAGCCCGGACGTAGATGCCCTCCAGCTCGTTATGCTGTTTTGCGGTCATTTTGCGCTCACAGTGGCCGTTTTGATTCCGCCTGGCACGACGTGCCGGATCTGGCGGCAACTTGCCCGCAACGCTAAAAAACGTACGCAAAGCAGGTGCCGTCGCCTTTACAATTAGCGCGGCGAGATGTCGCGGAGTTTGCCGTTCATCGAAGGAGCTTTCTTTATGGCAGGCACAAGATTTCAAGCGATCGTCCAAGATGCGAAAACCAAAATCCGTGAAGTCTCGGCCGCAGAGGCCTACGAGTTGCAGGCCCAGGGAGCGACTCTGGTCGACGTCCGCGAAGGCACTGAGTTTTGCAATGGACACGCGACCGGTGCACAGCATCTCAGCAAGGGCATCCTGGAATTGAAGATCGAAGAGGCGATACCAGACACCAGCAAGCCCATAGTCTGTTATTGCGGCGGAGGAAGCCGTTCGGCACTCGCCGCTGAGAGCCTACAGCGGATGGGCTATTCACGAGTAGCGTCGTTGGCGGGTGGATTCAAAGCTTGGAAGTCGGCCGGCCTGCCCATTGAAAATGACGCGAGCTCCGCTGGGACAAGTACCAATTGACC
>CAMFLN010000077.1 GCA_945957305.1 uncultured Planctomycetaceae bacterium
CCCCATCAAGCGACCGACCAGTTCCTTGTCTGGTTCCCGAGGAGCGATCCCCCTCAACGCTGCCTTTTCCGGCTCCGTCAGCGGAATGCCGCGCAGAGATCGCAACGCCTCGCGACGCAGAGTCTCACTCTCTTGAGCCGCGATCTGCAGCAGCATTTGCCTTCGTTCAGGGGAATCCGGCGTCAGCCCGACGAGCGCCTCGGCACGCAACAGCTCCTCGCCATCTGCGTCGTTGACAATTTGCTCGATCAACGTCGTGGACTCGGGAGTCTTCAACTCGCGCAACGTTCGCACCGCTTCTAATCGCGTGGCGAGATCCTGCTTCTCAAGCAGGGTCTTGAGCAGCGCTACGGTCACGTCCGGTCGGTCCGGGCGCAGGGCGCGCAGCGCTCGCGCGCGCACAGCGGGGGTCGTGGCGGGGTTCTGAATCAACGCCAATACATACTGATCACCGCTCCACTCGTTACCCACTTCGCGGCGAACTCCTGATAAGCGCTCGAGCGCCGCGAGGTAAGCCTCGAAGAGTGCGCGCGTCGTGGCTCCCGTCGTCAATCCAGCCGTGATCTGGTCCCGATACTGCTGCAGGTTAGCTTCAGCGATCCACTGCACCGTGGCGAAGCGGACCGCCGCATCCTCATCGGCGAGCAATCGTGCAATCGGCGCCTGCGCGGCCGGATCGGTCGATTGCCGCAGCAGCCGAATTGCCGCGAAGCGTACCACGCTTGACTCTGACGAAGCTAGTTTCAGTCGCTCCGCGACATACGTGATCTGCGCCAGTGCCGCTTCCGCGGCCTGTGCTATAAACGGATCGCGATCCGCGAGATTGGCAACCAAGAGGGGGTGCGCGGCAGGAGACGTGAGTCGACGCAACGCCGCGGCCCGTACTTCGGCGGAATTATCCTTTTCCGCCAGTTGCGACAGCAGGGCCGCATCGTCCACCAAGCGCACCGCCAGCGCGCGCAAGTTGGCCGGATCATTTCCAGACGCAATCCGGCGAGCCGAGGACTGTGCGTCTCCCAGCCGCGCCAGTCCAAGTAGCGCATCAGCGCGCACTTTCACATCGCCCGCGCCGGTGGCAGTGGCGAGCAACAATGGCCTGGCCGCCCCGCCCTCTGTGGCCGATCGTTGGGCCTGGGCAACCAATTCTCTCACCGCTTGTTGGCGCAGCGGTCGATGTGCCGACAGAACAGCTTGCTGGGGGTCGACCGGACGGACGGGCTTTGTCGCTGCCGTGGCGCGGATGCGCCAGATCGCGCCTTTGCCGTGCAGCTCGTACGACTTATCGACCCAATCGCTGACAAACAGTGAACCGTCCGCGGCCAACGCAATTCCCACCGGGCGAAAGTTCTCGTCCCCCGTGATCAAGGGCTCGGCCACAGCGCGAAACGAGGCGCCGCGCGGTTCTAAGCGAAAGCAGTCGATCCGATGGTCGCCCCACGAAGTCGACAGCAGTGCGCCGACGTATTCTTTCGGCAGCATGTCCGATTCATAGGCCAGCACGCCCGACGGCGCTTCGCCCGTACCGGCCGCCATCGGCAGAGTGCCGGGCAACTCGCCATTCCAAGCCGTGAAGGGATGAATTCCTTTGCGCCCATTGCGGAAGCGATAGCCATAGTCGCCCCCAGTAACGATATGCAATAAGCGGCAAGGGGGGCGAGAATCAGGATCGTTGTCGACCGCGTACAGCCGGTCAAATGCGTCGCAGCACAGGTGAAAAGGATTCCAAAAACCAGTCGCAATACGTACCAACCCCGCGCCATCCGCCCGGCAGCGGTAGATACTTCCGCCTTCGCCACCGCCGGTTAGCCGAGCACCGTCGGAACCAACCAGGGCGTAGTCCGCGCCGAGATTCTCGCCCATGCCGAAGTAGACATTGCCCAACGCGTCGAAGGCAAAACCCGACAACCCGTTATGCGGATAGTCCCCTTTGGTCTCGAGCTTGGCGATCAGTTTTCGCTCGTCGGCCTGACCATCGTGGTCACGGTCGAAGAGGCGATGGATCTCCATTCGCGTCGCGACGAAGACCGAGTCGTCTTCGTACACGGCCAGGTTCATTGTGGCGGTGCCCCCTTCGTAAAAATTAGTGACCTGATCGGCGCGACCGTCTGCGTCAGTATCAACGAAAGCGCGAATTCGATCGGCCGGCGGTCCTGCGTAATCGGGCGGGCGAAAATGGGTGTGGCACTCGACGACGAGCACTCGACCCGCGTGGTCGATCGCAATGCCCGTCGGAGTAACAATCTCGGGCTGTTGCGCGAAGAGCTCGATCGTGACGCGAGGATCGGTCGAACGTGGCACCGCACCGTCAGTCGACGGGGATGCTGCCGTGGCTAACGTGAGCAAGAGCAAAGTCGAGAGCATGGCCATTCCACAGGTTTCGTAGCAATAGCATGGGCCAGAACCGGCGCGATCGCCCAAGGGCGCCGTACGATCAGGCCCTAGCTTAACAGCTGTCGCGCCCGGCGAAACACGCTGTCAAACATCGTTTCGGTCAGGCGGCCGGTAAACGTATTTTGCTGGCTGGGGTGGTAACTCCCCAAGAGGAACCGCCCGTCGGTCAACGGCTGTTCCGCGCCGTGGCCGAATTTCGCAGGTCGAGAGGGCAGCCACGCGCGGCGTTTCGCTTCGCGTAAGAACCCCTGCCAGGCAATGTGCCCCAAAGCCAGGTAGACGGTGGAGGGCACCAATTTGAGCGAGGCATCAAGCCAGCGCTGACAGGTGGCGATTTCATCAGTGGTCGGGCGATTATCCGGCGGTGCACAGTGCACGACGGCCGTGATCGCGCAGTCAAGAAGTTCGAGGTCATCACGCGCGTCGATCGAGGTCGGTTGGTTCGCGAACCCTGCTTTGTGCAAGGCGCGGTAGAGCCATTCTCCGCTACGATCGCCCGTAAACATCCGGCCCGTCCGGTTGGCGCCATGTGCGGCCGGCGCAAGACCGACAATCAACAGTCGGGCCTGCGGATCGCCGAAGTTCGGGACCGGTTTGCCCCAGTACGACCAGTCGGCAAACGCCTTGCGCTTCTCGGCGGCAATTTGGCGGCAGTACGCGCGCAGCCGCGGACAGGCTTCACAAGCCATGATCTCGGCATTTAGCGCGTCGAAACTCTTCATGCACCACCTGCACAGCCCCCGAGGCCCATCCTAATCGCGAACTCTGCGGGGGAGCAGACTACTTGCCGGGCAAAAAGAGTTTGATGGCATGCAGCACGAGCGCCGCGCCGCCGACAAAGGCCAGGAACAATTGGATCTGCTCGACGGCACTTGTTTCGGGAATGTTGGTCTCTCCGCCAGCCGCTGAAAGTTCTTGACTGGCCTGCGTCGTAGAGTCGGCGCGTGGCTGCTGGACGGTCGCTGCGGCGAAAGTGTCGCGTGCGCTTGTCGTTTGATGATCGGCAATGACCCCCGTTGCACGGGGGGATTGAGCTGGCGCGTCGTATTGCACCGGCACGAGGTTGCCGGCGACGGGAACTTCGTTGCGCGCGATCTGCGTCTCTTCGCCCACGCCGGGGGGCGGCATGATCGCGGCTACAAAGGCCGACACGCGCCCGCAATAGCTGCCCGAGGTGGTTCCCCAACCAGCTCCCCATAGGACGCCGGCCAGCTCGCCTTGGCTGTTGAAGATCGGTCCCCCCGAATCCCCCTGCCGCGCGGCGACTGAGACCTCGACCATCTCGTAGGGCTTGCTCAGCGATGGAGCGACGTACTGGGTACAGCGTCCGGTGATGGCTCGATAGGTGCCCGATCCGTAACCGGCGATCGTCAGCGGTTCACCGGGTTGTGGCGGGCGGCTGGCCAGCTTCACGGGACTGACGTTCGGACGCCAGATCGCCAGCGCCGCCAGGTCCCAAGTTCGATCCGTCGTGATGACGCGCGCCGCGGTGCGAAACCCATCAGGAAACAAAACTTCGATGGTGTGCGTGGCATCAGACACGACGTGCCAATTAGTAAGCACCAGGCCATAGTCGCCGCGCACGTCAACGAGCGTGCCTGAGCCGTACGACGTCCCGCCGTTTTCCGGCGCGATGACGCGCACGACGGCCGGATGCGGCTTCTGAGGTGGGCCCGCGGGCGTTTGCGCGGCCGGCTTGAGAAAACTGGGCCACAGATCCGCCCGCGCCTGCTGGGCTACGGCCAGGGCCAGCCCCACGGCCAGCGTGCCGGTCAGCCACGGTTTGCGAAATCGCCGTTCGAGCACGAATGGTTTCTCGCTGCCACTTTTGCCCCGCAAGGGGACGCCGCTTTTTACATCGATCGAGGATTCAGCCCGATCTTGGGCACAGATGCGCTCAAGGCCGACTAGCGTGGAACAGGGATCCGGCGCGAACGGGCATCGCCGTTGTTCTTGACGATCATACGCAGCAACTCTTGACGCAGCTTTTGCAACTCAGTGGAACTTTGCGAACTCGCTTGCTTGGCCTCAGCCATGTTTGACACCTATGCGGCGATCGGTCGACCGCCTTTGAGGTCTTCGTCGCGACGAGGAAAGTCCTTTCCCGCGTTGTACCGTTCCTTGAGGCGCGCCAGCTCCGCACCCAGGGCGTTCTCGACTAGCTTCGTGAGCGTCATACGAGCGGGATAACCCGCCAAGTAACAAGCCGCATCGCGCGCCTGTTCCAGCATGTCCGCCGACACATACAACGTGGCTCGCACTTTGGGCGAACCTGCGCGGTCATGGTTACCGCTCATGGTGGTCCGTGCACTTCGTTCTGAAAGTTTCACGACAGCCGGCCGACATGGCCCTCTAAAGCATGTCGGACGATTGGTGACGATTCATGAAAACGTCGGACCTTTCCCCGACCGGCTTGCCTGGGAGGCAATGTCCTCAAGATTCGGCATAAGCCGCAAAGGCGGTACGCGCTATCCCTAGAATTGATCCGACAGGCGTTCGACCTTGCCGGCCGGCTCGTTTGACCCGATCAGGTAAACCATGCCGGCGAGGTCCGCATGGGCCAGTCGTAGAAATTCGGCGGAGGCCAGGAGCACCGCAGGAGACACGTGCCTGCAGCGAGCCCGGCAGGCCACGACAATTCCCACCTAGCAGCAAGCAATTTGACTGAGCGCATAGAATGACCACCTTGCGCAACCGGGCGTGCTGTGCGGGTGCCGTGGCCACGCATGCGTGGCCACGTACAGCGCAGACGTTTAATCAGCCGTCGTCGGATCGATGATCGAACGGACCTCGCTGATACGGTTTGCAGGGAAACCCCCTTCGCGTGCGTGTTGTTCGATGAGCGCCTTGTTCGGCGCGATGTACACGCAATAGATCTTGTCGTCGGTGACGTAGCTCTCAACCCATTGAATCGCGGGCCCAAGGTTGCGCAGCACACTGCAGGACTTTTCTGCCGCCTCGTGCAGATTATCGCGCGTCATCGCGCCGGCGCCGGGGATTTCGCGTTCGATCACGTACTTGGGCATGGTGACAATCCTGTGCTGATTGTTGGAGGGTGCCTGCGTCTTGCTGATATTTTGCAAGAGGGACTGCCGGGAAGTCAAACTTCGGCCGCGCCCCATTACTCTTCAACTTACTCTTTAGCCACGGCGTGCTTGACCCCGAGCGTCGTCTGCCACTGGTTGATCAGTGCCAGCGCCTCGAGTGGACGCATGCCATTGATGTCCACTTGGCGAATCTCGTCCAGCAGCGGATGTTCGGCCGCGGCGAACAAGGTCAGTTGCATATCGCCAACGCGTGTAGCCCGCCGGCGGCGTCCCAGTTTCGGACGTCCTGTGTCGTCGAGGTGCTCTTGTTCCAGTTGGGCCAGGATTTGTTTTGCCCGTTCGAGAACTTCGCGCGGCACGCCCGCGAGCCGGGCCACGTGAATACCGTAGCTTTTGTCGGCCGGACCTTCGATGATCTTGTGCAAGAAGACCACTTCATCCTGCCATTCGCGCACGGCGACGTTCAGGTTGCGCAATTGCGCGAGGGTCTGCGTGAGGTCGGTCAGCTCGTGATAGTGCGTGGCAAACAAAGTTCGACAGCCGACCTGGTCATGCAGGTATTCGACCGCGGACCACGCCAGCGAAACTCCATCGTAGGTGCTGGTGCCGCGGCCGATCTCGTCCAGAATCACCAGGCTGCGATCGGTCGCCGTGTTGAGAATCCGCGCCGTTTCGGTCATTTCCACCATGAACGTGCTGCGGCCCCGCGCCAGGTCATCGCTCGCGCCGACGCGAGCGAAGATCCGATCGGCGACACCGACCGTGGCTGCTTGCGCCGGCACGTAGCTCCCCATTTGCGCCATGATTGCAATCAGCGCCGTCTGTCGGATGTATGTGCTCTTGCCAGCCATGTTCGGGCCGGTGATCAACAGCACGAGCCCCTCTTCCGGGCTCATCGTTACATCATTGGGGACGAAGGTTCCCGGGGCCAACTGTTGATCGAGCACCGGATGCCGTCCGCCAACGATGCGCAGTTGCGGGCCTGCGACCAACTGCGGGCGGCAATAACCAGCGTGCCGGGCAAGATCGGCCAGCGCGGCCAGGCAGTCCAGCTCGGCTAGCACTTCCGCCGTGGCACGCAGGCGTCGCGATTCGGCGGCGGTCGCGTCGCGCAGCTCGACGAACAAGTCATATTCGAGTTGTTTGGCCCGCTCGTCTGCCGTGAGAACTTTTTCTTCGTACTCCTTCAACTCCGGCGTGATGTAACGCTCGGCGTTCTTCACCGTCTGCCGGCGATTGTATTCCGCGGGAACTTTGTCGCGATGCGGATTCGTAACTTCCAGGTAATAACCGAAGACGTTGTTGAAGCCGACTTTCAAGTTCGGAATGCCCGTCCGCTCCGCCTCGGACGCCTGATAGTTCGCAATCCACTGCTTGCCGCCAGTTGCCAACTCGCGCAGTGAATCCAGATCTGCGCGAAATCCGGGGCGAATAAAGCCGCCGTCACGGCTGGACAGCGGACAATCGTCCGCGAGCGCGGCATCCAGCCGGCTGCGCAGCTCCGGGCACAGGTCGAGTGCCGCTTCCAGCTCGTTCAGTCGCTGGCACTTACGCGAGGTCAGCTTGGCCTTGAGCGCCGGCAAACCGCGCAGCGTGCGCGTCAGGCAACTTAAATCGCGGGGACTGGCTCGGCCCGTTGTCACGCGCGCCAGCAATCGTTCGACGTCAAACGTCGCTTTCAATGCGTCGCGCAATCCGGTGCCCAGCGTTGCATCGCCGAGCAGCTCGGCGACGGCGTCGAGGCGCGCGTCGATCGTCTGGAGGTCGGTCAGCGGATCGGCGGCCCACTGGCTCATCAACCGCGACCCCATGGCCGTGACCGTGCGGTCCAGCACGCCGAGCAGAGAGCCCTCGCGGTGGCCATCGCGCAAGGTGCGCGTAATCTCGAGGCTGCGTCGCGTGGCTTCATCAATTTCGAGCACGGTGCCGGCGCGGTAGGGAATCAAGCGATCTACGTGGCCGATCGACGCTTTTTGCGTTTCGGTGAGATAATCGATGATGGCGCCGGCCGCGCGCAAGGCCATGGTGTCGTCGTCGCTGAAGCCGAAGCCTTCGAGCGTGGCGATGCCAAAATGCCGGGCGAGCGACTCTTGCGCCGCATGTTGCGCAAAGGCCCAGTTCGGACGTCGCGTCACGAGCAAGCCCTCTGCGAGCAAGAAATCAGGGGGCGTGGCATCTTCGGCCAAGAGGCATTCGACCGGCCCGATCCGCGCCAACTCATCGGCCAGCTTTCCCGCCGGCAGTCGCGCCGCGTGGAAGCGACCGGTGGAAAGCTCGACCCAGGCCAATCCCGCCTCGGCGCCGGGCACTAGCGCGGCAAGAAAATTGTTCTCTTTGGGATCGAGCAAGGCGTCGTCGGTCACTGTGCCGCGCGAAACGATCCGGGTCAGCTCGCGCCGCACCAGCCCCTTGGCTTCGCGCGGATCCTGAACTTGATCGCAAATCGCGACGCGCAGCCCAGCGGCAATCAGCTTGGCCAGGTAGGCTTCGAGCTGGTGGTAGGGGAAGCCTGCCATGGGGATGGCGTTTTCCCCTTTTTCGCGGCTCGTGAGCGCCAGGTTCAACACGCGCGCCGCGGTTTTCGCGTCGTCGTGAAACAGTTCGTAGAAGTCCCCCATGCGAAACAGCAACAGCGCATCAGGGCACGCCGCCTTGGCGTCCTGATATTGGCGCATCATGGGGGTCGCGGTCATCCGTGGGCCCGGTCCAGCGCGGGATAAGCTCAGTGATCTGGCGGGGCGCGGCGCGCGAGAAAGCCTGGCACGGCGCCCTCACCCCTTGGCCGAATGCTAGCAGAACCGCGACTGCTAACAAAGTGGCCTGAGCATCCGTCAGGCGACGCGTCGATCGATGGGATGGGCCGTGGCACTGCGAATGCGCCCCGACTCTTGCAGCCGGGCGAGCACATCCGCAATAGTCAGGTGCGCCTGATCGACTGTGGCGCGCGGCAAGAGCCCCAAATGGGCAACGGCCTCGCGCAAGCGTTCGGCAAAGGTTGTCGGCAGTAGTTCGAGAATCTTCCGTCGCGTCTCGGCGGTTGCGCTTTTGAGCGCCACGGCCAACGGAGCGGTGTCGACGTTGGCAACCAAGATCTGCACGTTCGCCGCCGACATTTGCAACACATCTTCCAGCGAGAATGACTGCCGCGCCAAAGCCTGGGCCAGTCGCGGCTCGTCATACGCCAAGCGGTCGAGCAATTGCTCTTCCGTCACATCGTCGAGCGACTGAAATATTTTGCCCAGCGCGGCCACGCCATCCACCTTGGCACAGCGTGTCGTGGGAAGCGCAGCCAGACGTTCTGTCAGCGCCGCAGCGACCAGGCAGACGACCTCCTCTGAAACTGCCTCCAGCGCCGCGATGCGGCGCGCGACTTCGGCACGCAGCTCCGCGGCTAATGACGACAATACTTCCGCGGCCAGCGATGCAGGCAAACGGCTGAGCACAAGCGCGATAACCTGCGGCTGTCTCTTATACACATCTGACGCTGCCGACGAT
>CAMFLN010000078.1 GCA_945957305.1 uncultured Planctomycetaceae bacterium
AATGTTGACCGTGCGATCCAGACGCGCGACCTGCAGTATGCCCCCGGTCAGGCGGGGATCGATCTCGCGGTGCATCCGGGCGAGATCGTGGGGCTGGCCGGTTTGGTCGGCGCAGGACGCACCGAACTGGCCGAGACCATATTCGGCGTGCGCCGCCGCCTGCGGGGAACGGTGCAGATCAGTGGTCGTGCGGTCGAAATCCACGATCCGACCGACGCCATCGCGGCCGGAGTGTTCCTGGTACCGGAGGATCGACGCCTGCAAGGGCTGATTCTCGAACAGTCAGTCAACCATAACATCAGCCTGGCTTCGCTCGATTTGCTCAGTCGACTGGGTCTGATCAAGCGCGGCGCTGAACGGAAATTGGCCGAGCAACTGTGCGAGCGATTGACGATTCGCACGGCGTCGATCGACAAGCAAGTGGGGATGCTCAGTGGCGGCAATCAGCAAAAGGTCGTCCTCGCCAAGTGGCTGACGCGCGAGCCGCGGCTGCTGATTCTCGACGAGCCCACACGCGGCGTCGACGTCGGCGCCAAACGCGAAATCTATGCCCTGATGGATGAGCTGACCGCGCGCGGCATCGGCATTCTGATGATCAGCAGTGACTTGGAAGAGATTCTGGGTATGAGCGACCGGGTGCTCGTCATGTATCAAGGTGCGATCGCGGGGGAGCTTGCGCGGGAACAACTTTCCGAACAAGCTGTGATGCATTTAGCCACGGGGGGAGTGCACGCGGCATGAAAAAGTGCTTGGGTCTGGCCCTGTTTCTCTTGGCAATCTACCTGCTGTTGTTGCTGGCCGATCCGGGAGCGCGCAGCCTGTACAACCATTTGAACCTGGGACGCCGCATCGGGCTGTACGGCATTATCAGCCTGGGCGCAGGCATACTGATCATCACCGGCGGCATCGATCTTTCGATCGGCTCGACCATCGGCCTTTGCGCGACGGTGATGGCTATGTTGCTGATCGATTATGCTTGGAATCCGCTGCTGGCCTTAGGCGCCGTGTTGGTCCTGGGGGCCCTGATCGGACTAACCAATGGCCTCTTGGTCACCAAGCTGCGCGTGCAGGCTTTTGTTGTCACGCTGTGCGGGCTGTTCATCTATCGCGGGGCGGCACGTTGGGTGTCGAAAGATCAGGTCAAGGGTTTAGGCACTTCGTTCGAGTCGCTCAAGTACTGGCTTTCGGACAGCCGCGACGTGTTGGGGCTGCCCATGTCGCTGGTAATTTTTCTGCTCTTGGCGGTGCTGGCCGCGGTGTTTTTACACTTTAGTGTCTATGGCAGGTATTTGTTCGCCGTGGGGAGCAACGATCAGGCCGCCCGCTACTCAGGCATCGCGGTCGACCGTTATCGCATCGTGGCGTACGTCATTTGCTCGACCTTGGCGGCCCTGTTCAGCGTGCTGTTCCTGATGGAACAGAACTCAGTGCAACCGACCGAAACCGGCAGTTTCTTCGAGCTCTATGCGATTGCCGGCGCGGTGCTGGGAGGTTGCAGCCTGCGCGGCGGCGAAGGAAACGTCCTGGGCATCATCATCGGGACTGCGATCCTGTGGATCCTGCCGAATTTTACCAAGATGTGGGGCGTCCCCTCGGAACTGGAATACACCGTGATCGGCGCCGCGCTCTTAATCGGCGCGCTGGTCGACGAGGGGCTACGCCGGGGCGCTGCACGCAGCTCTCATTAAGAGCTGAGGGTTTTCCTGCCGAACAGTTGCCGGGTGCACGGTAGAGTCCTCCCTCGGTTCCCAATTTCGCAGCTTGCCGCAACTTCTCGCGTGCCGCTGCCGATGTGATAAACAGGCGCGTCCTGCGCCGCTTGCCGCAATCCCCCTCTGCCCCAAGTCTGTCGCCGACCGACTTTTCTCTTCTGAGCAAGCTCGCGCTGCCACTTGCGAGCGTGATGAGCAATGGCACAACGCCTGCATCAATTCGTGAGCGAATCGTCGCGCGGGCGACGGTTGTCGCGCGCTGCGCGGGAAGCGCCCGCCACGACGCTGGGACCGTGGCAGTTGGTCGAGCTGGCCGCTGAGGGATCGTTTTCGCGCGTCTTCCGGGCCCAACCAGCAGGGAGCGCTGGGGGAGCTTGCTATGCGGTGAAGCAGCTCAAAGAAGAGTTTCAGGATGACCCGCGGGCCGTGAGTTTATTGCGACGCGAGGCGCGCGTCGGCCGAACGCTCAGTAATCCTCACCTGACGCCGGTTTTGGATTTTCATGTCGACACGGCTCCCTACTACGTCGTTATGCCGTGGCTCGACGGGGCATCATTGAGTGCAGAACTCGCAGCGGTTGCGGCGCCGGTGCTGACCTCGCACGCCTTGTGGATCGCTCGCCAAGTCGCGCAGGGGTTGGCCGCGGTAGACGAGGCGGGCTGGATGCATGGCGATGTTAAGCCCGCGAATATCATGATTTCGCCGGTGGGACACGTGACGCTTGTCGACCTCGGACTGGCGCGCCGCCCGGCGGATGAAGATCAGGGTAGCGCCGCGGTCCTTGTCGGGACGCCCTGGTACATGGCCCCCGAGACGCTACTGGGCGTTGGTCGCAGCGACATTCGCAGCGACATTTACAGTCTGGGCGTGGTGCTGTACGAGATGCTCGCCGGCCGCCGCCCGTTTACGGCCATT
Organism: uncultured Planctomycetaceae bacterium; assembly: GCA_945957305.1. Classification (GTDB taxonomy): domain Bacteria; phylum Planctomycetota; class Planctomycetia; order Pirellulales; family JACPPG01; genus JACPPG01. The sequence goes on from CAMFLN010000078.1 coordinate 2,628, forward strand.
GATGCGGCCGAACTCGTCACGGCGCACCGTACGGGTCCGATCGTGCAACTGCGGGAGCTCGCTCCGACCGTGCCGCCAGAACTGGCCAAACTGGTGCACGCCATGTTGGCCCGGGAACCTCTGCGTCGTCCACAAAATGCACGCGAAGTGGTCAACCGGCTGGTGGCTCTCGAAGTCGCATATCTCGACGAAGAGTTGTCGCGCGCCGTTGATTCTGCCGGTGATCGAGACGACTGATTACTGTCTGTCGCTACAGACGCGGCTGCTTCCGCTGGTAACTCAGATCGAGCAGATCCATCGGGTGTGCGACCAGCAGGCGTTCGCCGCGCGAGCGCGCTTCGCGCATGATCTGTAGCAGGCAACCGGCATTGCCGGTCAGCACCACGCGACTGCCCGTCTTCAAGATGTTGTCGAGTTTGCGGCGACTCAAGCGGGCTGACATTTCCGGTTCGGTGAGGTTGTAGGTCCCCGCGGCGCCACAGCAAACTTCCGTCTCGGGCAGGTCGACCAGCTTCAAACCGGGGATCTGCGCCAGCAATCGCCGCGGCGCTTCGCGCACTTTTTGCGCATGTCCCAAGTGGCAGGCGTCGTGATAAGTCGCGGTGAGTGGAATTTCCCCCTCGGGAGCGACCAGGCCCAGGCTGTCGAGAAACTCGCTCACGTCCTTCACTTTGTCCGCAAACGCGGCACGCTCTGCCTGGTGGGGATCGTGCCAGTGATGCCCATAGTCTTTCAGCATCGCTCCGCAGCCGGCCACGTTCACCAGAATCGCGTCCACATTGCGATGATCGAAGGCCTTCAGATTGGTGTCAGCCAACTCCCGCGCCGGTTCGCTCGAACCGGCATGAAAGTGGATTGCGCCGCAACAGACCTGTTCTTGCGGAACAAGCACATCACAGCCATTTTGTTGCAGCACCCGCGCCGTGGCCCAATGTGTGGGACGAAACATGACATCGGCCACGCAGCCGGTAAACAGTGCCACTCGCGCGCGTCGCTTGCCGATGGCAGGCAGCAAGGTTGGTAACGCCGGGCCAGGCCGCTCGGGAGGGGGCAGCATCTCGATCAGCCGTCGCAGGCGCGCTGGCAGCAGCGATAGTAAACCGGTCGCTTCCGCCAGCTTCACCAGACCCAGCCGCTGCGATATCCGCGCAGGGATCAGCATGCGTCGCATGAGATCAGGCTTTGTGAACAAGCCGAAGAGAATGTAGCGGTGGAACCAATCCGCACTCTTGCGCGGACCTGCGCTCTGCTCCTCCATCGCCACGCGAAACGGTTCGATTAGCTTGCCGTACTGCACACCGGATGGGCAGGCGGTTTCGCAGGCGCGGCAATCGAGGCACAATTCCAAGTGCCGGCGCACTTCCTGTGTCAGCCCCAAGCGTCCATCTGTGACGGCACGCATCAAATAGATGCGCCCGCGCGGGCTGTCATTTTCATTGCCCAGTTCGAGATACGTAGGGCAGGCCGACGTGCACAGCCCACAATGAACGCAGTCCAGAAACAGGCCGTAATCGATCTCGGTTCCCGGGCTCGGTGCAGCCGTGTGCGCCTGGGACCGGGGAGTCCCTTCAGGAGGGGACACGGTCGGATCGTCGGCGGCGCCAGGTTGAGTCAGCATGCAAATAACGATAAGCCAGGATTGAGGATGCCGGCGGGATCAAACTGCTTCTTGACCGAGGCCATGATAGCCGATGCCGGCGCGGCCGGACCCCAAACGGCCTGGTGTGTCAGTTCCAGATCCGCAGGGCATTGATACACCACGGCGTGTCCCCCCGCGGCTACGGCGGCCGGCTGCAACCCCCGCACCAGCACAGGCAGCGCCTCGTTGGCGGTAAATTCAGGATAGCGTACGTAAACGATCCCATTGCCGGCGTGCGATTGAATCAGGGCACGCTCGTCGATCGCGCGAGCTGCGGCGACAAAACGTGTGACGGCACTTGGACGTACGGTGGCCTTTACTGTCAAGCCGGAGGCGGACTCGACAGGAAACTCGCATAGCCGTGACCAGAGTTCTGCTGCCCCTGACGCGTCAATCACTTGCGAGTCGGCGATCCCTTGTTCGCGCCATTCACGCTGCAGCTGACGGGTCATCCAAGCGACTTCCACGGCCGCGCCCTCGACGCCAACCAGCAGCCGCGCGGCGCAGCAACCGCTCGCCGGTCCCAGCAGGTTGTCACGCTCCCAAGCGGGGCCGGCCACCAGCTCAATCGCGGTCGGAACGATTGCCGAGCGAACCAACTCCGCCAGCACCGTTTCCGCTTTTTCGTAGCTCGCGATGTCACAAACGACCCAGGCGGTCGATTCAGCCACCGGGCGCAATTTGAGTGTGACCTGGGTGATCACAGCCAACGCGCCGCGCGAGCCGGTCAGTAGCTTGCAGAAATCGTAACCGGCGACGTTCTTCACGACGCGCCCGCCGGCCTTGAATGCCACGCCGCGGCCATCCACGGCACTTATTCCTATGACAAAGTCGCGAATCGACCCGTGACCAAAGCGTCGCGGGCCGCTGGTGGCTGTCGCAATGACGCCGCCGATGGTCGCGGTGTCCGCTTGCGGTGCATCAACCGGCAACCGCTGTCCTTGCGTCGCGAGCAATTCCCTCAGGGATTGCATCGAGCGTCCGGCTTCAACGGTAATGGTCATGTCGCGTGCCGGATAATCGACCACTCGATTGAGCTGTGTCGTGGACAAACTCAGCCCGCTGCGACGCGCGGGGAGTCCGAAGTTCAGTCCCGTGCCACCTCCCACCGGATACAGCGCCGTCTCCGCAGCGGCGGCGCGTGCCACGATCTCCGCGAGTTCTTCCGCGGTGGCGGGCGACTGGGTTTCGCTGCGGGGAGGGGTTTTAGCAGTGACGGTCAACTTCGCACTCCAAGCCCAAGAAATCTACATGGCAGCCCGGCGTCCGGGATGGCGCTGCTCCAAGCCGCAAGCGCCCGCGGTGGGCAGCATCTTGGCGGGGCTTAACCGTCCGGCCGGGTTGAATGAGTGGCGCACCCGGGCCATGACGTCCAGGTCTGCGGCCGAGAAAAGCTTGTGCATGAACTCGATCTTTTCCACGCCGATGCCGTGTTCGCCGGTCACACTGCCGCCGCAGGCGATGCACTCGTCGAGAATCTCGCCGCTGGCGGCCAGAACTCGGCGCACCTGGTCGGCGTCCCGTTCATCGAACAGCAGAATGGGATGGATGTTTCCATCGCCTGCGTGAAAGACATTCACGATGCGGATCTCGTGACGGCGGCCAATGTCGATGATCCGCTCCAGGATGTACGGCAGTTTGGTACGCGGAACGACCCCGTCCTGCGTGCAATAGCTGGGGCTCAGTCGCCCCACGGCGCCAAAGGCTTGCTTGCGACATTTCCAGAGCAATTGTCGTTCAGCGGCCGATGCCGCCAGGCGAACGTCGCGGGCGTTGTTGGCGCGGCACAACTCAATAATCCGATCGCGCTGCTGATCGAGCCCCGCTTCCAGTCCGTCGACCTCGATCAACAGAATGGCCTGGGCGTCGAGCGGAAAGCCGAAACGAAAGGCCTCTTCCACGGCGACGAGGATCCCTTGATCCATCATTTCCAGTGCGGCCGGGACGATGCCAGCACCGATGATCGCGCTGATCGCATTCGTGGCGTCGGCGACGGATTCGAAAATGCCCAGCATCGTCCGCCAACCCTGCGGGTCGCGCGTCAGACGCACCCAGACCTTGGTGACAATGGCCAAGGTTCCTTCACTGCCGACAATCAGCCCTGGCAGGTCGAGTCCCGGTTGGTCTTCCGAGAGGCCGCCGAACTCGACGAGCGTGCCGTCGGGCAAAACGGCCTCGACTCCCAGCACGTGATTGACGGTCACACCATATTTCAGCGTATGCGGTCCTCCTGAGTTGGTTGCAACATTACCGCCGATCGTGCAAGCCCCCTGGCTCGACGGATCGGGCGCATAGTGATAGCCCGTCCCTTTGAGCGCTTGTGTCAGCCATACATTCACCACGCCGGGCTGCACCACGGCATAGCGATCACGGAGATTGATTTCCAGAATCTCCTTCATCCGCGTCAGGACGATCATTACCCCGCCGCCCACCGGCAGGCAACCGCCGGCCAGGCTCGTGCCGGCGCCACGGGGCAGGAAGGGGACGTCGAATTCGTTGCACAGGCGAACGATCGCTTGTACCTGCGCAGCGGTACGGGGAAACACCGCGACATCCGGGCAATTCTTTTCGATGACGAAGCCGTCGCACTCGTAGACGACCAGGTCGCTGTGCGCTGATAGCACTCCGTCATCGCCGACCACGGCACGCAATCGGTCGACAAGCGCGGGAAGCCGGGTGGCGATCATCAAAAACGGCCAAGGCCGGTGGGGAGAAACAAGGGAAAGATCGAGTTCATGCTAGCGGTATGTGAATTATAGTGGCCGGGTCGTCCGCCGCCAGGAGAGTGGCAGCGTCGTCCTATCTGTGGCGGCTAAAACACCTTAGCCATCCCCCTGCAAGATAAAAGTCGTCTGTCTCGAATCGCGCGGCCCCGTTACACTACGCCCCTCTTCGGCCAGGGGCGGACTGGCAGCGGGCGTAATCGCCCGCGCGATCTGTGCACTGTCCTTGGTTCATCCACAATCGGACCCGTTGGCGATGCCGTCGTATCGCACTCGACAATTTGTCGTGATGTGCCGCACCGCGCTTGTTCTTTGCGCGCTGGTCGGCTGCGCTTCACGCGCGCTAGGACGGGTGGCTCAATACGAACAGTTGCCCCCCAGTGTCTCGACCAGTGAAGTCATTCCCGAAGGAAGCGTGATCGCCGACGGGCCAGGCGTGCAGCCGGCATACCCGCTGGCCGAGGCGATTGCCTACGATGCCCCTTGGAGCTGGCAATTGATGCCCCAGGGTTTGATTTGGCACTCCTACCTGGCGGGCGTCAAGGAGCCGCGCCTGGCCAGTGTGTTCAATTACCAGAGCGGGCTAGGCTGGCTGTGGAGTCCCGTGGCGGGCGGGCGCGTGGGGCTCTTGCGCTATGGGACGCCCAATAGTTTTCGCCCCGAGGGCTGGCAGCTCGACGTCGAGGGGGCGGCGTTTCCCGAACTACGTTTGAACTCCGACTGGGATATGCGGGCGACCGATTTCCGCGTTGGCATTCCGCTGACGTATGGCGTCGGACCGCTGCAGTTGAAGTTCGAGGTCTATCACCTCAGCTCGCACATCGGTGACGAGTTCCTGTTGAAGAACCCCAACTTCGACCGCCTGGAATACAGCCGCAATGCGCTGGTGTTCGGCGTGAGCTATTACGCGACCGACAATATCCGGCTGTACGGAGAAATGGACTGGGCGTTCTACACGTTCGGCGTGACGCAGCCGTGGCAGTTTCAGTTCGGCGCTGAGTACAGTCCGATCTTCAGCCCCGGATTCCGAGGCAGTCCGTTCTTCGCCATCAATGGGCACTTGCGCCAAGAAGTGAACTTCGGCGGCAACGTCACCGTGCAGGTGGGCTGGCAATGGCTCAACGGCGGGACGGGAACTCGCACGCGTTTCGGCTTCCAGTATTTCAACGGCAAGAACGAGATGTACCAGTTCTACAACGACTTCGTGCAGCAATTCGGCATCGGCATCTGGTACGACTACTGACGAGTGGGGCAAGCCAACCCGTGGAATTCCAAGCTGCGGAGCCGGGTGTCATGGTCCACGCTTGCGTGGCCATGGGGGGCTTAATTGAGCGTAGCACCGGCTGAGCATGCTCACGCAAGCGTGAGGCATGGCACCCCAAGGGTTGCCGGGGCGAGCCGTGAATTGCTTATTGCGCCAGCCCTCTAGTATTCGCGCTCGTTGTTCGCGAAGTACAGGTTCAAGATCGTATTGCGCACGCCGGCTCCGGGCGGCAGCTTTTCGCGGCCGTGCCAGCTCTTGCGGCGCAGCGAATTCGAGACGACGAATGCGTAACCGCTATTGGGGGCGAAGGGGAACTGCTTCACCTTTTGAAAACGGCCCTGCCACGAGACCAATCCTCGTAACGACGTGAAACGTCGCTTGTACAGGGCCGTCCCCAGGTCGAGCTGCGAACGGTCGCGCGGCAAATACAACTGCATGGTCACGATCTTCGCCCGGCCGTCTGGATGCGGCGGAATCTCATATCCTTCCAGGTCGCGCATCAGCGACGGCTTGGTATAGCTCACGATCTGCTCGACTTTGCCTTCCGGCATGTCGAATCGCAGAGCCAAATCGGGAGCCAGCTTGCGAAAGACGGCGGCTTTCAACTCGGGAGCCGACAGGGCCGTTGCCACATCTGTCTCTTATACACATCTGACGCTGCCG
>CAMFLN010000079.1 GCA_945957305.1 uncultured Planctomycetaceae bacterium
GTGGGTGCCTGCCGCAAACTTAGAGCGAATTGTCGTAAGCGACCTTCAAACTGCCGTCAACGATTTACGCGCAAGGAATCGAATATGAAATCGTCATTCATCGCCGTCGTTTGTGCGGTTAGTCTGTTATGGGGATCCACAGATGTGTTTGCCGCGGACGTTGGAATCGTCGCATGTGGCAGCGACGACCAGCCTGACGTCGCAGCGCCGGCCGAAGCGAAGCCGCTCGATCAGGCCCAGCTCGAAAAGAAATTTGCCGAAACTATGTCCGGCGCGACCCTTATCGGGACGTTTACCGTAACTGGCCAAACTGAACAGAAGCTAAACGAAGAAAAGTACACCATCGAAAGCTGCAAGAAGCTCAAGTCGGGCAAGTGGCAGTTCAAATCCCGCATCCAGTACGGCGGCAAGGACCTGACCGTCCCCTTGGCCCTCGACGTGATGTGGGCCGGCGATACGCCGGTCATTACGCTCACCGACCTGCCCGTGCCGGGCTTTGGTACATTCACGGCGCGGGTGCTGATCTTCCGCGATGAATACGCCGGCACCTGGAGCGGCGCCGATCATGGCGGCCATCTCTTTGGCCGCATCGAACGGAATAAAGAATCTTCCGACGCCAAACCGGCGGAAAAGAGCGCGGAAAAGTAGTGCCGCGCGGCAAATCGTTGTGCCCTGAGCGCGCCCCTTAGCGGGCGATGCCGGCAAAGAGCGCCGCGGCTGAAGCCAACAGCGTGGCCGCCGTTTCGACGCGCAGAATGCAGGGGCCCAGGCTTACCGCGGTCCAGCCGGACGCGATCGCCTGCGCAACTTCCTCGTCAGTGAGTCCCCCTTCAGGCCCGACGGCGGTGACAAACCCAGCCGCCGAGGTTGCGGCCGACTCGCGTAAGATGTCACCCAAAGTAGGCGAAGTGCCGGGATGCGCCAGCCATCGTTGCGCCGCGGCGTCCGCGCTCCGCACGAAATCGTGCCACTGTTGCGGAGCGTGAATCTCCATCAAACGATTGCGGCCGCATTGCTTGGCCGCTTCAATGACGGTCCGCCGCAGGCGATCACGCGCGGCGTCTCCGGCTTGCGCGACCGTGTGCGCGGTCGAAAGCGGGACCAGGTGCTGCACTCCCAACTCGACGAGCTTTTCGATCAGCCACCGCTGGCGGTCTCCCTTGGGGAGCGGCACGCCCACGGTAACCGGCACGGCGAGCTCGCGCTCGATCGGGTCGTGCGCCAGCACTGCCAGCTTGACGTGCGACCGCTCGATCTTGGTAACCTCGGCGGCGTACTCTCCCCCCCGCCCGTCGAACAGGGTGACCTGCGCCCCGGCTTTGGCGCGCATGACATGCGTTAAATGATGGGATTCGGCCGCTTCGAGCAGGGCTTCGGAGCCGGTAATCGGGGTTTCGACAAAGTACCGTTGCGTCATGCCGCTGTCGCCGAAGGTTGCATCAAGTCTCGCGCAGGATTCTACCGAAATTGGATGAGTCGCCATATTGGCTCCCGGCAGAGTCCCTGCGCCAGCAGCTAGCAGGAATTTGCCCTCCGCAGTTCGCCCCGACACAAACAGGAAGTGAGTGCCGGCCATGTACCTTGCCCATTGGGGTTTGCACGACGCGCCGTTTCGCAGCACGCTCGATCCGCGTAGCTTCTTCGAAAGCCCGACGCACGAAGAAGCCCTGGCGCGACTGCATTTCCTGATCGACGGCGGCAGGCGTGCGGGCTTATTGCTGGGGGGCCCGGGCAGCGGCAAGTCTTTGCTGCTGGAAGTTTTCGCCCGCATGCTCGCTCCGCACGGTTGGGACGTAGCACGCATCGGGCTGGTCGGCTTGGACAAAATGGAGTTCTTGCACCGCCTGGCCGGCGCATGGGGCCTGTTCCCCGCAGCCACGGCCTCGCCTGCCGAATTGTGGCGGTTGCTCCTCGATCGGCTGGCAGCGCAGCACGTGGAGCAGCGCAAATGCCTGGTGCTGCTCGACGATTGCGACGAGGCCGAGGCGCAAGTGTTGTGCCAGGCGTTGCGGTTGGCACAAACCGACGTAGGGCATCAAGCCGCGGTCACACTGGTCCTTTCGGCCCGCACTTCGCAAGTGTCGCGGCTCGGCGAACGATTGCTCGAGGTCGCCGATTTGCGCATCGACCTGAATCCGTGGGGACGCGACGACACGCAGCGCTTTCTGGAGAATGCCCTGGCCCGCTCCGGCCGCACGGCGCCGACTTTCAACGCCGAGGCGATTTCGCTGCTGGCCGAAATTTCGCAAGGTGTGCCGCGGAATGTCGTGCAACTTGCGGATCTCGCACTGATCGCGGCCGCGGGACGCGAACTGCGCGAGGTCGACGCCGCCACGGTCGAATCGGTCTTTGCCGAGTTGGGGGTCGTCCAACAATTCGACCAGCAATTTGTCAATTTGCGCTAAGCCGCCGGTGCGGCTTTCAAGATCGCGATCTGCCCGGCATGGTACAGGTCGTGATGGATGATTGCATGCAGCAACTCTTCCAGGCCTCGTGTGCCTTCGCCGGGCGTGCCGGCGAGCTGCTCAGGGCTCAGCGACGAGACGGCCGATTCCAGCTCTTGCTGGCGGGCGTTCATCCGCTCGATCGTTAAACGCCAGGCCGATTCGCTCGTGTCGGTGAGTGGAGGCCAATCTTCCTCGGCGGATAACTTGTGCCCGGGCCCCGTCAAACGCCGACGGACTTCGTCTTTCCAAGCGGTCATGTGCAAGCATAATTGCCAGATGCTGTGCGCGCCCGCCGCAGGTCGCGCGGCCGCTTGGGCCGCAGTGACCGCAGACAGTAACTCGGCCACCGCCGGACCATGCCAGGCAGGTCCGTAGTACGCCTTGTGCAGTAGTTGTGTGATTTGCGCGGCCCTGCTCATCGGTCGTTCTCGCAGATTTGTTTATACTCACAGACAGTGCGTTTACAGACGATCTTTGCAGACGCGTGTCGTGATGTCGACAATCGAAACCGCTGATCGCGCAGCCGGGCTGCAGCCGCAGCGACCTTACTCCGTGGCGTCCTGTCAAGTTCCACCCACAGTGCCTGCGGCGCGGAAGCCCAGTTTCGGCCGTGGGGGGATTGAGGCCACGGTCACGCTTCTGCTTACGCTCCTGATTATCCGGACGTGGTTCTTGCAAGCCTTCTACGTCGACGGCGGATCGATGGCGCCGACGCTCTTGGCCCGTCATCTTGCTGTTGATTGTCCCACTTGCAGTTATCGCTTTGCCGCAGGCATTGAAAATCAGGCAACCGACGGCCGGCCAGCAAACTGTCCGCTGTGCGGCAGTGGCGAGGCAATACTCGAGATCGCGAACCAGCGCGCGCCGGACACAGTGCTGGTCGATAAAACCACGTTTCTCTTTCGCGCGCCGCGACGCTGGGAGGTGGTGTCGCTGCGGGCGCCGCACGAAGCTGGCAAATTGTGCGTGAAACGCGTCGTGGGGCTACCTGGCGAGCACATTTCGATCCGAGATGGTGACGTTTACGTCGCTGGCCAGATTGTTCGCAAGACACTTGACCAGCAGCGAGCGACGGCCATTCCGATTTACGATGATCGCTATCGCCGTCCGGAGAATTCTGGTCCGGCGAGTTGGCAATCGACCGCTCAATCCGGCTGGCGAACCGAGCCAGAGGGGTATTCCTGGCATCCACCGGCCGAGTCCACGCAAGAAGTCGCGCCGGGTTCATTTCCCGCAGCGGCGCTGGTCTATCATCATTGGCGACGTGATGGAGCCAACCATGATTGGCGAGAATCACCGATCGATGACTCCTATGGCTATAACCAGACGTTGCCGATTCGCGAACTGCATAACGTGCGTGACCTGCTGCTTTCGTTCCGCATGCGGAGCAGCGACCGAGGACAGTTGTTTCTTCGAGCGTCCGACGGCGTGCAAGAGCTTGTCGCCACGCTCAGCGATTCTGGCGAGGCTTCGCTCGCTTGTGACGGTCAGCCGGTCGCTGGTGGCGCCCTCCGTTCACCTCTTGGGCGGGCGGCGCACCTGGTCGAGTTTTCGCTCATCGATCGGGCCTGCATGCTCGCGATCGACGGGGAAGTTGTTATTGATTATCCCTTAGCGGCGCGGCGAACGGACGGTGATGGCATGAGCACCCCGTTGGCGATCGCCGCCGCCGGAGGTCCGCTCGACATTAGCGAACTGTGCATCTGCCGGGACCTGTATTACGTCGACGTGCCAGCAGAACTTTCCGCGACGCCGGCCGGTGGCGAATATGTCCTCGCGGACGACGAATTCTTTGTGCTCTCGGAAAACAGCCCTCTGGGTGCGGACAGTCGCTATCAATCATTTGGTCCAGCCGTTCCCTTTAAGTTGTTTGTGGGTAAACCCTTTATAGCTGTCACTGCGTCGAGCGGCGGATGGTACACGGGGGGGGCGATTCAAGTTCCGGCACTTCGCCAAATTCGCTATATTCGGTGACCCGCGACGAATAAATACAGGGTTGGCGGTCCGAACCGTGCGGGATTTGTGCAACTGTCGGGCAAAGAAGGCGCTTGAGTGATGGCAAAATCGAAGCCGGCTGCGGCACCTGGCAAAAAACCGGCGGCTCGTACTACGGAGCCCCCAGCCCCGCCGCGCAAGGACGGCATGCGCGAGACCGTCGAGTCGGTGGTCATCGCCTTCATCTTGGCATTTCTCTTTCGCGCGTTCGAAGCCGAAGCTTTCGTCATTCCGACCGGTTCGATGGCCCCGACGCTAATGGGCGTTCATAAGGACCTGGAGTGTGCCAAGTGCGGCTGTCCCTTCCGCATCAGTGCCAGTGAAGAGGAAGACGAGTACGCGGAAACCTTTCGTGCGCTGATGGCCGATGGCCGACGCGATCCTGACACGCGCCGCCGCGCGGCCAACGACCTCGCAGCGCGTGACGTCGTGGGGGGTATTTGTCCGAATTGCCGCTATCCGATGCCGATGGATCCGCAAACCGACGATGGAGGCAAGTATCCGACCTACAAAGGGGATCGGATCCTCGTGGCCAAGTTCCCCTACGATTTTTCGGATCCTGATCGCTGGGACGTCGTGGTCTTCAAGTACCCGCAAACCGCCAACGAAAATTACATCAAACGGTGCATCGGATTGCCGAGCGAAACCGTGATCATACACGGCGGCAACATCTACACCCGCAAAGAGGGGCAGGACCGCACCATCGAGCGCAAGCCGGCCGACAAGGTGCAGGCCATCATGCAGGAAGTCTACAACGACGACTATACGCAGCCGTCCTTGATCGCAGCCGGTTTACCGCCGCGCTGGCAGCCGCTCGATGCGGCCGGTGGTGGTTGGCAAACCTTGGAGGGCGCGCGCTCCTACAAAACTGACGGGAAGGGGGAAAGTTGGCTGGGCTATCAGCATCGTGTTCCTGGCTATTCCGCCTGGCAGCAATTCAATAAAGCAGGACGCTTTGCTGCTCCAGATGAGGAGATACCTCCCCGCCTGGTTAGCGACTTTTATGCTTATAACGCCGGTTGGCATCGCAACTTTCGCACCGGGCCCGAGGCCGAAGCTCAGGGCCTGCACTGGGTCGGCGATCTGATTCTCGAATGCGACGTGACCTGCGAACCCGCCGGGAGCGGGGCCGATGCCGAAGTCGTCTTGCGATTGATCAAGGGGGGACGCACCTTTGATTGCCGCCTGGACGTCGTCAATGGCAAAGCCAGCCTGGCCATTGATGGCAACGACCTGGGGGCCACGGCCGATACCGGCCTGCGCCCTGGCAAACGACATACGGTGTCGTTCGCCAATGTGGATTGCAATCTGCTGCTCTGGGTGGACGGCACTCTGGTCGAATTTGCCGGTAGCACGAACTACGAACCGCTCGAAGTCGAGATTCCCACGACCGATGATTTGACGCCGGCGCGGATTGGGTCGCGCGGCGCAGCCGTTACGGCTGAACATGTCCGCTTGCTGCGCGATGTGTACTACATCGCCTGTCAGTACACGCCCGAGCGCCCTGTGCCCGCCATGTCCGACTACGAGATCAACGTGCCCGGGCTGCTGGCGAACCCCAGGGACTGGCCGCGTGCTTTCGCAGCGCTGCGCACCGTGGAATTTCCGCTGGCGGCGGACGAATTCATGATGTTGGGCGATAACAGCCCGCGCAGTGCGGACAGTCGATTGTGGAAGAGTCCGGACGGGCAAGCCGAGCACTTCGTGAAGCGCGACTTGCTGGTAGGCAAAGCGGTGTTCGTCTACTGGCCCCACTCCTGGGATCGAATTCCGGGGACCAGGATTCCGTTTCCCTTCTTTCCGAATATTGCTCGCATGAAATTCGTTCGTTAAGCGGCGGCCATCGCTTGCTGTGCGACAGTCGAGCGATCGCAACACCAGGGTCAAGGAGGACCACGCCATGGCAATGCTGCAGGTCGAGGGACAGGAGAGGAGTCCTGCTACGCGGTATACTCCGCACGGGGCAACGGCCATGCTGCAGGTGGAAGGGCTGGTCAAAATCTACGGCTCGCGGCGCGTCGTCGATGGCGTCGACTTCGAGGTCGCCGCCGGCGAGATCGTCGGACTTTTGGGGCCCAACGGCGCCGGCAAGACTACCAGCTTCCGCATGGCCTGCGGCATGATCGAACCGAATGCCGGGAAAGTCACGCTCAACAACCTCGACGTCACCACCTGGCCGATGTACCGCCGCGCCCGCGATGGCGGCATGGGCTACCTGGCACAAGAATCGAGCGTCTTCCGCAAGCTCACGGTCGAGCAGAACTTGCTGGGCATGATGGAAATGCTGGGCTTCGACCGTAAGACGCGCCGGCAACGTTGTGAGGAGTTACTCGAACAGTTTGCCATCACCCGGCTGCGAAAAAGCCTGGCGATGTCTCTCTCGGGCGGTGAGCGCCGCCGCTTGGAAATTGCCCGCTGCCTGGTTTCGAACCCCAAGTTGATTCTGCTCGACGAGCCTTTTACCGGTAGCGATCCGGTGACGATCGCCAGCATTCAGGAGATCATCCGGGGTTTGCGCGCCGCGGGTATTTCGATCTTGATTACGGATCACCAGGTACGCGAGACGCTACAAATCACCGATCGCAGCTATGTGATTCGTGGCGGCAAAGTTCTCTGTCACGGCCGTCCGGACGAGGTCGTACAGAATCCCGAAGCGCGCAAGTATTACTTTGGCGAAGGCATTGAACTGGGGATCGCCCCGCCCCCGGTCGCACCGCAGGGCGTGGTCGATTCGCTCAGGCATCGTCTGAAGCGTGAAGGCGCCCATCAGCCGTAGAGCGGCCGCACGCGCCCGATGTGCCTCCTGCTACGCCGGATCGTCTTCGCTCAGTCCAAGTCGTGACAGCCAGCGTCCCCGCGGCGCTTTTTTCGATTTGCTCGCCGCATCGTTTGGTGAGCGCGCGTCGCGTAATGATCCCTGTTCCTCGAGCGCACGTTGCCGTTCGGCCAATTCGGCCTGCGCCCGGGCGATCTGAGCCCGTTGCATCGACATGTCGATCTCGGCTTGTCGCAGCTTATCTTCCCACTCGGCTTGCAACTGTTTGAGCCGATTTCGTTCCTGGAGGACCAGCTCATCCTTTTCGAGGAAGTCGTTGATCTGGACCGACGTTTCTGCGATCGCCACGGCGGCTGATTCCCCGGCGGCCAGCTGTTGGCGCAGCTCTTCGATTTGCCGATCACGCTCTTCGATTTCGAGGTTGGTTGCGCGGACCACCTCTTCCATCTGCAGTACCTGGCCGCGGCGGTCCTCGTCGGCGCTCTCTTCATCCTCTTCAAGACTGGCCAGTAGCTGCCGTTTGCGGGCTTCCCAGTCGAGCGCCCCTCCTCCGGTCGACGGCGGCAGAGGCCCACTGGCTGGTCTTTTGGCCAGCTCCTCGTTTTGCTTTTTCAGCTCGCGAATATCGCGGACAGCCATCTCATAGCGCTGGGTCAAGTCGGCAAACTCGCGCTCTTGATCGGCGTCGTTAGCCGCAGGCGAGACCTCGCGGGCCGTGGCGAGTTCCGCCTCTAGGGTGCTCAGGCGTCGCGCGAGCTGGTCCCGTTCCGCAGACAAACTATCGACCATCTCGCGCCACTGTCTCTCGTCTTGGTTCGCGGTCGTGCTGGCAATCGCCTGGTTTTGCAGTTGATCGCGCATTTGAGTGCACTCTTCGGCCAGGCTCGCGACCTCAGCGCGTAGTGCCCGCGATTCCGCGGCGGCATCCGCGGCCTGTTGTTGTGCCTGGGCACATTCACGACTTCTTTGATCCGCCTGGGCCGAGAGGCTGGCAAGTTCGGCCCGCGCCTCGGTGTGTGCGGCCAGCTCTGCGGACAATTCGTCATCGCGCGCCTGCAGACGCTGGCTCATACGCTCGCATTCTCGGCGCAAGTCTTGCACCAGTGCCTCTTGCCCCACGTTCGTTTCGGCCGACCTGGCGTCGATCTCGGCCAGCCGATGGGCCGATTCCTCGCGCAGGGCGTCGCGTTGGCGCCGCAGGTGCTCGGCCAGTCGGCGGCGCTGATCATGAGTGCGTTGCTGATCCGCCGCTAATTCTACCTGGTCCGCGGCAATCAAGGCCAACCGCTCTTCGGCATGTTTCTTCAGCGAAACCAGCTCCTTGTGCGCGGCTTCACGTTGTTCGGCAATGATCATTTCTTCACGCTGCAGCCGTGCTGCGCGGGCGTCTAGCTCCGCCTGTCGGGCCGCGTAAGCGGCTGCCTGTTCGGTTTGATCTTGAGCCAGCAATGCCAGACGTTCTTCGGCATGCTTCCTGAGCATTGCCAACTCGATCAGTGCTGCTTCGCGTTGTTCCTCTACGCTCGCTTCCTCGCGTTGCAACCGCGCTGCGCGAGCTTCGAGCTCCGCCTGGCGCGCGTCGTGTTCCGCCGCCAGCTTCATTTGTTTGCCTGTGAATTTGGTTTCCAGCGCGGCCTGCTGTTGCGCGAGTTCTGCTTCC